>JBGSSZ010000623.1:0-3095 GCA_041736785.1 Limnoglobus sp. | reverse complement strand
GGCGGCTTCGTGCAGGCGACCGCCATTGCGATCAGCCCCGGCAATGCACCGATCGGCCCGCCGGCCACGCCCGGCTTCACCGACACTGCACTCGCCGCGGACAGCTATCGCATTGTCGATTTCGGATTCTTCAGCCCGCTGAGCCTCGGCAGCCTCGTCTGGAACGATCTCGACAACAACGGTAAGTTCGACGGCGCCGAAGTGGGCATCGACGGCCTCACCGTGAACGTCTACTTCGACGGCAACGCCAGCGGCAGCTTCGAGCCCGCGTTCGATCCGCTCGTCAGCACCACGCTCACCAAGTCGGGCGGTCAGTATCTCTTCGCGAACCTCGCCGCAGGCGGGTACTTCGTCGAAATCGCTGCCGCCGGGTTCAAGAGCAGCACCGGCGCTCCCGGCCAGCCCACCGGGCCTTATGAGCCCGGCATCACCGCGTTCATCGACAACGAAGACCACGGCACGAACGCCGGCGCGGTCATCCGCTCCGGACTCGTCAACCTGCAAGCTGGCGGCAACCCGGTCATCGCTCCGATCTTCGGTGACACCACCGTCGACGGCAATCGCAACTACACCATCGACTTCGGCCTCTTCGCCTCACTCTCCATCGGCGACCTGGTCTGGAACGACCTCGACAACGACGGCAAGTTCAACGGAGCCGAGACGGGCATTGCAGGCATCGCAGTCGATCTGCTCAACGGCGGCACGGTGGTCAAGAGCACCACGACCGACGCCAACGGCAACTACCTCTTCAGCGATCTATCCGCAGGCACCTACACTGTCCGCATCACCGCACCCGCGGGCTTCATCAGCAGCACGGGCAAGAACGGCAGCCTGACCGGACCGTATGAGCCCGGCGTGCTCGTCGGCAACAACGAAGACCACGGCACCACTGCCGGCGCGTTCGTCACCGCGGCGCCGGTCATCCTGCTGCCGAGTGGCAATCCGCAAAACGGCGGATTCGCCAACCTCGAGCAGGATTTTGGACTCTTCCAGCCCCTCGCCCTCGGCGATCAGGTCTGGATCGACACCAACAACGACGGCAAATTCGGCGCAGGCGAAGCCGGTCTCCCGAACGTACCCGTCACACTGCTCGATGCCACCGGCACAGTCACGATTGCCAGCACGACCACCGATGCCAACGGCGTCTATGGATTCAGCAATCTGGTGCAGGGCACGTACATCATCAACATTGCACCGGGAGCCGGCTACATCAGCAGCACCGGCACGAACGGCAGCGCCAGCGGCCCCTACGAGCCAGCCGCGGGCATCACCGCCAACAGCGAAGACCACGGCACGCAATTCGATGCCACGAATATCCGCACCACCGCAGTGCTCCTCGCTCCGGGGGCCAACCCCGAAAACAATGGCTTGGCCAACCTCCGCCAGGACTTCGGCGTCTTCCAGCCACTCGCCCTCGGCGACTTTGTCTTCAACGATCTCGACAATAATGGCAAGTTCGACGGTGCCGACGTCGCACTCCCCAACGTGCCCGTCACCCTGCTCGACAGCACCGGCACCACGACGATCGCCAGCACCACGACCGACGCGTCTGGCCTCTACGGCTTTACCAACCTCGTGCCCGGCAGCTACATCGTGCGGGTCACGCCGCCGACCGGCTTCGCCACCAGCACCGGCAAGAACGGTAGCGCCAGCGGGCCGTATGAGCCCGGAATCACGACCAACACCGACAACGAGGATCACGGCACGGCCAATGCCACGTTTGTCGATGCTGGCGTCACACTGTTCACCCCCGGCTCGGCGAACAACCCCTCGAACGCCGGCTTCGCAAACCTCACCCAGGACTTCGGCCTCTTCCAACCGCTCTCGCTCGGCTCGCTCGTCTGGGTCGATACGAACAACAACGGCGTCTTCGACACCGGCGAGACCAAGCTGCCCAACGTTCCCGTCAGCCTGCTCGACAACAACATGGTGGTGATTGCCACGACAAAGACCGATGCCAACGGCTCGTACAACTTCGGCAACCTCGTGCCGGGCTCGTACTTTGTCTCGATCACACCGCCCGCCGGCGTGCTGCCGAGTGCCAAGTCGGTCGATCCGCTCGCCAGCCCCGACAATCAGAACGTCGGCACCGCTGGCCCGAACGGCACCATTGTCAGCCCAATTGTGAACCTCGCCCTAGGCGGCGGGCCCCTCGTCGGCGGCAATACCAATGCCAATGTCTACGTGACCTTCGACTTCGGTCTGCTCGCGCTGAGCAGCCTCTCCGGCTTCGTCTACTTCGATCCGAACATCGACGGCAACTTCACACCGGGTGTCAACGGCGACGCTCCGTTCGGCGGCGTGACCGTGACGCTCACGGGCGTCGATGCCAACAACAACCCGCTCCCGACACAGACCACAACCACCGATGCCACGGGCTTCTACCAGTTTCTGAACCTCGCACCCGGCACGTACACCGTGACCGAGACGCAGCCCGCGGGTCAGTACTACGACGGCCTCGACACGCCCGGCTCCGTGCCCGGCAGCACGAGCCCGGCCAACGATGTGATCGTGGTGCCGCTCGCCGCGAATGTGAACTCCATCAACAACAACTTCGGTGAGATTCCGCCGGCGTATGTGCTCGGCTATGTCTGGGTCGACAGCAACAACAACTGCCAGAAGGACCCCGGCGAGATCGGTGTGCCGAACGTGCCGATCACGATTAGCGGTATCGCGTTCGCGGGTTCGAGCCTGGCACGGCCGTTGACATCCGCCGACTTGCCGCTCGGCTCGCTGACCCTGTTCACTGATGCCTCGGGCTACTACTCGTTCCCGGTGCTGCCGCCAGGAACCTACGCCATCAGTCGCGGCGATCTTCCGCCCGAAGTGCGCAACATCTACGCCAACTCCTGCCTGCAGAACGGCGATCCGAATCCGAACCCGCCCACGCCCGGCAACCAGCAGTTCACCAACGTGCAACTCGGCACCCCGGTCCGCGGTCCGTTCAACTTCGGCGTGGTCCAGATCGACCCGAACGATCCGTCGAAGCGCAGCTTCCTCGGCTCGAGCAGTAATGTCGCCTCGACGCCGAACGCGAATATACCCCCGGCGGGTGGCCCGACCCGCGGACCAGCCGACCTGAACCCCAGCTTCGC
>JBGSSZ010000571.1:0-4420 GCA_041736785.1 Limnoglobus sp. | reverse complement strand
GCGCCGCAGAGCCTCCGCCAACGTGAACGGAGACGTGCACAACCCCCGTCATCCCCACCGCGACAACCCGCCGCTCAGATCGTCGCGCAAAATCCCCCGCCCGCCACAAACCCGCCCACTCTGTGAGAAATGCGGGCTAGCAAGGGTCCAAGGATGTCTTGTGCAATGACTGGCGTAGTCACTCCGACCAGCCTTACTTCCAAGCCACGGATGGCAGGATCTCACTGACGCCGCGAGATCTCAGGGCCTTGTCGAGGCCTTTGACATCGTCTGCCACTCACGAGCGGCGACTGCGAGTCCATATCCTGCTACTTCACAACGACGGCGTCGCTTGGGCCGTCGTCCCGCGCTGCTGCTCGCCAGCAGCACCATACACTGATTGCAGCGTCGATCTTACCCCGGCGGCCTCGTTGCGGCGACGGTCGTCGCGTTCTACGAGCTCTGACTTGCACTGGTGCTCCGCTGGGTGACCGCAACTGCACTTCATTCCGACAGAAGAACCACGGACAAACCCCCATGGCGCGAGCCTGGTGGCACCTGCAAGGAGAGATCAGTCGTAGCCGTCGCGGTGTCGACATCGAGGAATTGCTCAACCCCGTCTTTGAATGGCAGCAAGCCGGAACTCGGTTCGAGATCGCGACTACAATCCACATCACCAGCAGTGCAGCATGATCACCGTAGGCTGGGCGGCTTGTCCGCCAGACATGTCCCGTTCGAAGGCGATCACAGCAATGCATCGAGTTAAGGCAGAGAAATCATGAACGTAGTTGACAAATACAAGTCTGTCGGTCAGTTGGATCCTCTCACATTTCTTGACGAACAGTCGCTGACGCTGAGACGGGAGTTAGAGTCCTGCTGGAAAGCAACCATGGTCCAGCGGTTGCACAATGCCTGGCAGCGTATGCGACGCGACCCGGCAACTCGCGATGCGTTCCACGGAACAGCGGAAGGACCTGAGCTCAAGCACGGCCACCTGAGGCTGACAACGGGTTTCGATCGCATGGTCAGTGAAGCCTTGAAGGGTTTAGCTGATCTCGACAATGAGCGAGACGCGCGTTCTGATTCCGTAAAGAATAAGCAGGGAGTCGCATATTTGGGGCACTGGGCGACGATCAGTCACAATCTGGCTGCCTGTCTCGAGCTATCCCGTTCAGCGGAATATCTACGAGTTGATTGGAAGGGTGGCCTTGTCAATCCTGGGTACATCCCCGGATCGCCTTTTCGCAATAAAAGATTTGATATAGATAATTACCGGCAGCAACAGCTTCGCCTGTTCATTCCTCACCCGGAACGAGCCTTTCTTGTGTGTAAAGTACGGGAGCTTGGCCTGCGAGTGTTGTTGAACCTCGCGCGTGATACTACCTCTGAAGCGAATGCGACGCACTTCGATGATACGGAATCGACTTGGCCGCTTGACAACTCCATGATCGCCGAAGATGAAAGGTGGCTCAACAACCCCGATTTCTTTGACAATATTTCCGAAGTTCGGGATCATGCTGCCGAGGCATTGCTCAGGAAATGCAATCGCTACGATCTGATGGCAGCTTTGTTCGAAGCCAAACTGAACTCCTACCGCGATCTCAAGGATTATCGCAATTATCTGAGGACGCCTGTCATCGACATTCTCCGAAGAATGCATGAGCCTTGCAACGACATTATCATCTCAGATCAACTGCGGGCGGTGGTCGAGACGCTCTCACTTGGCTTTGCACCTGCCCATACCGTTGCTTTGATCCATAACGAATATGGCTACTCGGTATCTGAATCCCAATATCGAGAAATGTCAGAGTGGTTCCTCGATTTCTTCGATCTCACGGGTGTGTATAATCTGCAACCTGCATTGGCAGAATCGGCAAGCTTCCTGGGAATCGAAGTCAATCGTCTGTCATCTTTACTCGTCTCGCTAAATCGCAACGACGAATATGACTCGAGCAGGATGAGTCCACTGTCCGTGCATGATTGGAGCGAATTGTGTGGGACGGAACGAGATGCCAATTCGAGATCAGACTTCCTGCAAAAAACTATCTCTGCCTCGAACACAGAGTTGATGATACAGATTAAGCAGGCATCAGATACACGGTCCCGTAGACACAGTAGCCGACTTTTGAAACTACTCACGCTTCTGACCCCAGGTCATCGAAGAACGGAGGCGGAGTTAGCCTCGCAACTACGCCGCGGGCTGAAACGAACGGGGTTATCGTTGGCAGAGCTCGTGATACCACCCTGCTACCCCACAGAACTGAAGCGCAAAATATACGTTCAAAGCTGCCAGGACGTACAAGTCTCAGTGGCAAAGCGGCTACTCGCAGCCAATCTCAAGGTTGTCGCGTTGACGAAAAGTGAAATCCTGCTGGAGTCCGAGACTTCTCAAGCTCGTGCAGAACGCCAGCGTGTAGAGTCGCTTGCGTTGGAGGCGACAGAACCTCTGTTGGGAACTTACGCAGGCCCCATCGATGTCGTGATCACGGGCGAGTGGTAGCCGATGGACAGGGGCATCGCACTATTATTCCAATGGGAATGCGCTTTTGCTGTGCCGCACATTGCCACTCGGTGCTTTCAGGCATCGACTCCGAAGGCAATCGCCCCATGCACTCCGGCATCGTCACCCACTGAGGGCGGCACGAACCCATCGTCCGGCAGTGGCAAGTAACTGCTGTTGTTGAGCGTGATCGTGTGGCGGAGTCTATCAAAGACGACTGGATCGGAGAGCGCACCCCCCTTGTGGACACTGCCGCCGAGAATGGCTTTCCGCGGAGATAGGACGGCCCCGTTGGCGAGGATTGCCGTCGCTGTGGTGTCAATGATGAGTTGCCAGGCAGGGTACTCCACGGGTAGATCCACGGTAGATCCACGGCCGCGATGCCGGTGCGGGACTTGATGGCCGGACCGGAGCACAGCCCTTCCCAGCAGTCGCCATGATCAGGGACAGGTGCCTGGGAAGGCATCACCGACTTGAGGCGGCAGACGAAAGTGGCCCATCTCAGGATGTTGCAGGCCACACAGCAAGCGGCCATTGCTCATGCCACCGCCGCCGATGCCGGTGTCGATCGTGAGGTACATGAAGTCACTCAGCCCGCGGGCGGCCCCCCTGCGATGTTCGGCGAGGGCAGCACGGTTCACATCAGTGTCGAAACCGATGGGCACGCCGAACGACTGCCGGAGTGGCATGAGCAGGTCGGTGCTCGACCAGCCCGCTTTGGGCGTAGTCGTGATGAAGCTATAGGTGGGCGAAAATGGATCGAGATCGATCGGGCCGAACGATGCGACGTCAATCAGGGCCAACGTTTCGGCTGCGCTGCCGCTGCGGTGCATTTACGCGAAGCAATGCCAGCCCCATCTGCCACGTTGCATCCGCATTGGTTCGCTTGTAGTGGCCCTAGGATCGCGTCCTACGGGCTCGGCGATCGGGCCGTGAAAAAATGTCCAACAAACGCGGATTGCGAGGCCTGTGGCCCTCCTGAGGCCCGTATCGGGCATCGTGGCCATACCGCAACCAAGTGAACCTCGAAAAGATGCGCCGTCGCAGCCGTCAGTTTGAGGCCTGGATCGTAATTCGCCAATTCCGCGACCGCATCTACGCTCAAACTGGGCGACGCTGGGGACCGGTGAAAACTGCCGTTGCCATGACCGGGATCACTGCATCGCCTCGCCGCCATGCGCGTCGCCAAGAACAGGGTCGCCACCTTGCGGACCAGGTTGCAACGCGGGCCCGAAGCACCATGACCCAGACGGCCACAGACGCGAGTCGAGTCCTCATACAATACGCGAGTCACCACCCCGCTGTGACCTCGCCCACGTACACGATCCAGCAGGGACCGCCCCGTCCGTTTTGTTGATGATTTCTTTCGACGGTGGAGGGCCACCGATATCACTGGCACCTGTGCTGGAGAACGCGACGCATGATGACCCTCCGCCAGGCCTGCGAAGCCGACGTATCTGCGCTCGTCGTGCTCGCTCGGCGGTCATGGCTGAGCGGGTTCGCCGAGACCGCGCCGGCCGCTCTCGTCCGGGATCGACTCGCTGGGGAGTTCGAGCAGGAGTGGTACCCCCGGCATTGGCCAGCCATGACCGTTGCGGAGTACGGCGAGATGCTACTTGGGGTGGTCCAACCGGAGGGCGACGAGGTCAACGGGTTGTGGGTCGCGCCAGAGGCGCAGGGTCGAGGGGTGGGCACTGCGTTGCTGCGGCACGCCGAGCGACAGATCGCCACAGCCGGGCACCTGCGTGTGTGGCTGACGTGCTCCGGCTTCAACACTGGAGCGGCGAGGTTCTACCGGGCTCGCGGGTACTGTGAGGTCGGCCGCTCGACGAAAGAGCGGGGCTGCGGGCTGGTGGAGGAGTTGCTCAGATTCGAACGCCGGCTCGTCCCGCACCAACCGCCGAACCCATCGACCTCCTCCACGGCTGGATTGGCGATTCC
>JBGSSZ010000567.1:0-16257 GCA_041736785.1 Limnoglobus sp. | reverse complement strand
GCCGCTTCGAGCCACGTGCCGATCGTGCCGGCATGCGCCGCAGGCCACAAGTCGCTGCGGGCCGCGGTCCGCCACAGGCGACCAATCATCGTCAGGAATCGCAGCCGTTCTTCAAAGCGTTCGGAGTCGTTTTCCAGCGGAAACTCGCCGGGAATGCCGCGCGGCTCACCGTCGGCGATAGAACCTTCGATGCCGTCATCGGTCGAGTCCTTGTAGCTCATGCCCTCGTAGGCGGAGGAGAAGGTGTCGTCGTCGCTGTCGTCGTCATCATCCGCGTCGCGAACGAGGTAGCCTGTCCCGCTGGGCAGACTGGGGACGTGCCAGAGGTCGTCGGCATTGACTTCGAGCAGTTCGAAAAACCGGCGCAGCAGCGCGGGCTTTTCTTCGACACTGACCTGTTGAGTGTCGAGAAGCTCCAGCATCCAGCGGCTGCAGAGCCGGGCAAACGACGCTGCCGGATCCTGCAGCGGAAGCTCGCTCGATTTCTCCGAGAGCCATGTAATCAGCAGCGCGAGCGAGGCTTTGAAATCGCCCGCTTCTAGGAGGGCTTCGATCACCTGGGCAAACGCCGCCGGCGTGCGGAAGCCTTCGCGGTGGGCCTGCCAGAACTTGACATCGCGGGCACTGGCACTGGCCTGTTTCCAGAGTGCGAGCGCCTGTGAAACGTGTTCAGCCGCTTGAGCCCGTTCACTGCCATTGACGTGAGGCAGATCATTGACTGTCGTGGTAGCAAAGCGGTCCCACCACTCGGCGAGCTTGGCCAGCGACTGGCGCAATTGCTCCGTGAGCCCGGCTTCGTTGGCGGTCACCGACGCGGCAAGGGCGTGGGCGTAGCGGTCGAACTGACGGCCAATCGTATAGATGAGTTCCTCGGCCCGCGGATCGCGTACGGTGTCGTCGCGACCGGGGAAGATCGGGAAGAGCCCCTGATAACCGAGGATGTTCCAGGGATCGATGACAGCGGCACAGTCGATGCCGCGGTGCAGGAAGGCTTCTGCTTCTTGAAGCACGATCTGGGCACGACGCGGGTCGCCGGCTTTATTGGCGAAGTCGGCTTCGGTTTGCCGCAACTGCATCTCGCAACTGAATCGCACGGAGGGAGCCGGAATCTGATGGGCCCGCTCTCGAGCCGCCGCGGGATAACCCATGGCGGCGAATAGCAGAGCAAGCCGCCGCTCCTGCAGGTGCAATGCCCGTTCCGCGGCGATCGCCTGGTTCAGAAACTGCCGCACACCAGCGAAGGGCTGCTTCAACTTGGCGGCTTCATTCCGCAGGCGCTCGCCGTGCGAGCCGGGGAGCTTTTCGAGTAGCTGCTTGTAGAAGGCGTCGCGGTAGCGGGCGATCTTCTGCACGAGCGTGCTGAGCGTGACGGAGGAATCGTAATGCGTCGGGCCGCTGCCGCTGACGCCGGCACCCATGAGGATGGTGCCGGCAAGCACGGCCGCCGATTCCAGGAGCCGCTCGTTGTCGCGGTGGGCCCACAGCAGGAGCGCGTCCAGAGTGGGCTGCTTGAGGATAAACCGCCGATAGTAGCCGCTGTTGTCGATGCGATGCTGATCCCATTCGCCAAAGAGCACGTTGGGGCGTTTGTTGACAGGGTGGAAATGGTCCGCGGCCCGGGGATCGATTGCCATTTCTTCGAGCTTGTTGATATCCCAGCAGGCTTCTTCGCGGACGGCAGCGTCGGTATCTGCGAGGAGTTCCAGCGCGGGCCGGAGCAAATCGGCATAAGGCCCCGGTGCGACTCCGGCTGTGGCGAAGAGCACCGGCACCGGGCAGACCTTCTCGTGCGAATAAAACTCCGTCTGCTGCCGCGTCTCCAGTAATGCAATCGGCCGATAACCGACGTAGTCGTTGATGACGTCGAGGGCCACCTTCGCGATTTGCTCCGGCGGTCGGGCGGCATTTTCCGCACGGGCCCGCAGCGACGCTTCGCAACAGCGAGCCAGGAAATAGGGCGTGAAGAGGAACGAATCGGGCTGATGAGCGAGAAGATCGGAATGATGCAGGCGGTAGTCGACGAGCAAATGATCGAACGCGGCCGCGAGGATGGTACTGGCCTGACTGAGGTCCTTGAATGCAGCCGAGCCGTCTGCGGAGAGCGTCTCGCCGGCATGTTGCAGCCAGGCCCCGAGCGTCAGCCACGGCGTGGCATCGCCCTGCTCAGTGAGGATGCCGTACGCATCGGCGAGCGCACGGCGGAACTTCGGGTCGGGGCGACCATCGGAGAAGTTCAGATAGCCGAGCAGTTTCCCGGCTTCGATGCGGCGGCTCAGTTCCGCGTGCAACCCGTCCATCGACCATCCTTGCAATCACTACCATGTGTATCGTAGCACGCTCGTCCGCCGGGAGTACCGTTGTGCGAATTGCAGCCCTGATCAGCGGCTCCGGCACCACGCTGCAAAACCTCATCGATCGCGGCTTTGACATCGTCGGCGTCGTCGCGTCGCGGCCCGGAATCGCCGGCATCGCTCGTGCTGAAAACGCCGGCATCCCCGTCGTGGTCGCGAGCGCGGATCAGGCGTTCGACGTGCTCACACGCTGGCAACCGGACCTCGTCTGCCTGTGCGGCTGGCTCAAGCTGCTGACGATCCCTGAGGCGTATGCGGGCCGCGTGCTCAACATTCATCCGTCACTCTTACCTGCGTTCGGCGGCCCCGGCATGTACGGACGACGCGTCCACGAAGCAGTCCTCGCCTGCGGTGCAAAAACCAGCGGCTGCACGGTGCATCTCGCTGATAATACCTACGACACCGGACCGATCCTCGTTCAGAAGAGTGTGCCTGTGCTGGAGAATGACACGCCCGAGACGCTGGCGGTTCGCGTCTTCGCCGCGGAGTGCGAGGCCTATCCAGAGGCGATCCGCATGATGGAGAAGATGGTCTTGTAATTCTTGCAGGTCGTGCCGCGAAGCTCGGCACGACCTGCCAATCAACCAAAACGAACTTGATTCATCCTGATCGCAGCCCGCAATCGCTTGAGATAGTCGACGCGCGAGATTTGAATCGCACCCAGCCGCTGCGTGTGGTCGGTGGTCATCTGTGTGTCGAGCAGCAGGAAGCCTTGTTGTTTGAGCCGCTGCACAAGGTGAAAGAGTGCGACTTTCGAGGCGTCAGTCTCGCGGTAGAACATTGACTCCGCGGAGAAGAAGGCCCCCATCGACACGCCGTAGGCACCGCCGACGAGTTCGGAGCCAAGCCAGACTTCGACACTGTGGGCGTGCCTGATTTCGTGCAGCGAGGTGTACGCCTCGATCATGGAGTCCGTGACCCAGGTGCCTTCTTCGCGGTTTTCACCGCAGGCGCGCATGACGTCGGAGAAGCAAGTGTTGAAGGTGATTCGGAATTTGCCGGAACGGATGGTGCGAGCGAGACGACGGGGAACGATCAGGCCGTCGAGTTCGAAAATGCCGCGAGGGTCGGGGCTCCACCAGAGCACGGGATCGTTTTCGTTGAACCACGGGAAGACCCCCTCGGCATAGGCGAGGAGCAGAGTGCTGACCGAGAGATCGCCGCCGACTCCGGCCAGACCATCGGGATCGGCAAGTTCCGGGTGCAGCCACGGGCGCTCGAACGCTTCTTTCACGGCTTGATGCCCTCAAGCAGTTTCTTCGACTCGGCCGCCACGCTCGCCGTCGGGTACTTCTTCAGAATGAACATCAGCAGGAACTTTGCGTCCTCGGCCTTGCCATTGGCAATCGCCTGCCTGGCGATGTCGAACTTGAGCTTGGCGTCTTTCTCTTCCTCCGCTGTCGGCGGCGGTCCCTTCGGCTCTTCCGGCTCTTTCACCTCAGCCCGCACGATCCGCAGCCAGCCATCTTTGGGATCGATCTCATTGGAGATGACCATGACCCCCAACCCGGCCGGGTTCAACGCCTTGGCCAGTGCCTCACTCAGTGCGGCGTCTTTTACCTCCACAGTGACCGTGGCGGGAATGATGGATTGCGCAATCGGTGCGATATCAAAGCGCAGGCGACCGAACCGCTTGGCTTCCAGCTGCTCGGCGAGTTCATCCAGCACGTCTTTGAGGGGCTTTTCTTTGGCGGAGATGGTCACTTTGGCGGCAAGCCGTTTCACGCGAGTGAATTCGGCCGCGGGCGTGTCGGCGGCGCGGGCGGTCATCGCAAGTAGCATCACCAGCATCAGTTGCCGCATCGCGCACTCCCAGCGTTTTTCGCATCTCTACGAATGCTAACGCACAAGCTGTCGCGTGGGTAGCCGCCGGGCGGGAAATGGCTTGAATTCTGGCTGAAACTGCGGGCTTTTGGAGCCGCAAAACAATAGAAAAACAGAACGGAAATTCAGGAGTTCCCGCCTTGGCAGACGCCGTCCCGCCGACCGATCCCGACGATCTCCCCCCGGCTCCAATCACTCCCGTCGATATCACCACCGAGCTCGAAGACAGCTACCTCGCGTATGCCCAATCGGTGATGGTCAGCCGCGCGCTGCCCGATGTCCGCGACGGTCTCAAGCCCTCGCAGCGGCGCATTCTCGTGGCCATGCACGACCTCGGCCTGAACCCCACCGGGCAGACCACCAAGTGTGCCGCCATCATCGGCGAGACAATGAAGCGCTATCACCCGCACGGCGATCAATCGATCTACGACACTCTCGTCCGGATGGCTCAGGACTGGGTGATGCGGGGCAAGCTCGTGCAGGGCCAGGGGAACTTCGGCAGCATCGCCGGGCTCGCCGCTGCGCACCAACGCTACACCGAAGCCAAGCTCAGCCCGATGGCCTGGGCCATGCTGGACGACATTGACAAGGACACCGTCGATTTCATCGACAACTACGACGGCCGCTATCGCGAGCCGCTCTGCCTGCCGGGCCGCTATCCAAACCTGCTCATCAACGGCAGCGATGGCATCGCCGTTGGCATGGCGACCGACATCCCACCCCATAATCCCACGGAAGTCTTCACCGGATTGATCGAACTGATCGACAATCCGAACCTCGACCTTATGGGCGTGCTGAAGATCATCCAGGGGCCCGACTTCCCCACGGGCGGCACCATCATGGGCCGACAGGGGATGCTTGAAGGCTATCTCGGTCGCCGTGGCCGCATCACCCTGCGGGCCCGCACCGAGATCATCGAGGCCACCAAGGCGAACAAGTCCGCGACCATCATCATCAAGGAAGTGCCATATCAGGTGAACCGGCTCAAGCTCGCCGGCGACATCGGCGAACTGATCAAAGACGAACGCATCAAGGATGTCAGCGAATTCCGTGATGAATCCGCTGCGAGAAAAGGCGAGCCGGTGCGTCTGGTGATGGAACTGAAACGCAACGCCGACCCCAATCTCGTGCTGAATCAGCTTTACCAGCTTTCGCAACTGCAGAAGACGGTGAGCGTTGGCATGCTGGCGCTCGTCGACGGGCGGCCGAAGTTCCTCACCCTGCTCGAGATGATGCAAGAGTTTCTGGATCACCGCATGGTGGTGATCCGCCGTCGCACGGAGTTCCAGCTTCGCGAAGCGAAGAAGCGCAGCCACGTGCTGGAAGGGCAGTTGATCGCGATTTCGTCGATTGAGGAAGTGATCCGCATCTGCCGCAATGCCCCGAGTCGGGCCGCGGCGAAGATCGAATTGATGGGCATGGAGGTGAGTGCCGCGGTCATGCAGCGGGCCCTCGGCGACGACGCCTTCGCCACTCTGCAGGCCGAGCTCGGGATCACAGACATTTATCGCATGACTGAGGCCCAGGCCGAGGCAGTCGTCAACCTTCGGCTCGGTCAACTCGCGGCTCTCGAACGCGACGAGATCTTCAAGGAGTTCCGCGAACTCCGCGACCGCATCCGCGAATACGACGCGATCCTCGCCGATCCGACCAGGATCAAAGCGATCATCCGCGAGGACCTGCACGATCAGCGAGCCAAGTTCGGCAGCGACCGCCTGACCGATCTCAGCGACGACGGCGGCTACATCGAAAACGAAGAACTGATCGCCGACGAACCGAACGTGGTCACGCTCAGCCATCAGGGCTTCATCAAGCGTATGCCGCTCGACACCTACCGCGTGCAGAACCGCGGCGGCAAGGGCGTGCAGGGCGGCACCCGCGACGACGATTACAGCGAGCACTTCTTCGTCGCCAGCACCAAGGCCACATTGCTGGTGTTCACGAACCTCGGTCAGATGTACTGGCTGAAGGTCTGGCAGATTCCGCAGGCGACGCGGACCTCGCCGGGCCGGGCCATTGCCAACGTGCTCTCGCTGCGGGAGCACGAGCAAGTCGCCGCCATCGTGCCCGTGCGGAAGTTCGAAGCCGGCTACGTCCTGCTGATCGCGACTCAGAAGGGGCTCGTGAAGAAGACCGACCTGATGCTCTACTCCAATGTCAGGTCCAACGGCATCATTGGCGTCGATCTGGTCGAAGGCGATACGCTCATCGACGCCGTGCTGGCCCGCGACGGCGATGAGATCATGCTGAGTACCCGCAACGGACAGGCGATCCGTTACAGCGAATCGCAGGTCCGCCGCGTCGGCCGCAAGAGCAAAGGCGTCCGTGGTATCCGCCTCTACGGCGACGATCTCCTCGTCGGCATGGTGATCGCCGACCCCGACGGTTTCCTGCTCACCGTCTGTGAGCACGGTTACGGCAAGCGGACACCGTTCGGCCCCAACATCGACAATCCGGTCGCCGTCGAAGTTGAGGAAACCGAGGAGCCCGCGGTCGAGGAACCCGAGGTCGTCGACTCCGACGAGGAGAACGAAGACTCACCCGCCTCGATGCGCTACCGCCCGCAGCGCCGCGGCGGCAAGGGGCTCCGCGACATCAAGACCAGCGAGCGCAACGGCAAAGTCATCGCCATCGCCAGCGTCCGCGAGCACGACGAAATCATGCTCATCACCCAGCAGGGCATGGTCACGCGCACCACCGTGTCGAGCGTCCGCGTCACGGGCCGCAATGCTCAAGGTGTGCGACTGATGAAGCCACCGGACGGGGACGTGCTCGTGACCATCGCCAAAGTGCCCGGCGAAGCGGCCCCTGTCGACGAGCCCGTTACGGAGCCCGACGCATGAACGTGATGCTCACCGGCGGTTACGGCTTCATCGGGGCCTGGATCATCAAGGCCCTCCTGGCCCGCGGCGACACGGTCAGCGTCTTCGATCTCAAGGAAGACGCACGCCGACTGCGGCTGATTCTGCCCGAGAGCGAAGTCGCGAAAGTGACGTTCGTCGCAGGCGACGTCTGCGATCTGAACGCGCTCAACTCCACGATCGCATCTCTGCAGATCACGCACATCATTCATCTGGCCGGCTTGCAGGTGCCGACCTGCCGCGTCGATCCGATCCTCGGCGCCAAGGTAAATGTTCTTGGCACGCTGGCCGTGTTCGAGGCCGTGAAAGCCGCGAAGGACCAGGTCGAGCGGCTGGTCTATGCGTCGTCCGCCGCGGTCTACGGTAGCCCGGACAAGTACGAGCCTGGCTCGCTGTCCGACGACGCGATGTTGAAGCCGAGCACGCACTATGGTGTCTTCAAAATCTGCAACGAAGGCAACGCCCGCATCTACTTCGAGGACGGCGGCATCAGCAGCATCGGCCTGCGACCGTGGACCGTCTACGGCGTCGGCCGCGACCTCGGCATGACGAGTGAGCCAACTCAAGCCATCAAGGCCGTTGTCCTGGGTCGCCCCTATCACATCAGTTTCGGCGGCATGACTGATTTCCAATATGTGAGCGATGTGGCGGGCACCTTTGTGAACTGCCTCACACGACCGTACCGCGGTGCGAAGAGCTACAACCTCCGCGGGGTGGTCGCGACCGTGGAGGATTTCCGCAAAGCACTGATCGCCGTGCTGCCGGAGGCGGAGAAGATGGTGACCGTCGGCACGACGCAGATTGCGATTGCCTACGACCTGAGCGACGAAGCACTGGAAAGGGATTTGGGTCCGATGCCGAAGACGCCGCTGGTGGAGGGGATCCGCGAGACGGCGGCGATTTTCAAGCAGTTGCAAAGCGAAGGCCGCCTCGACGCGAGCGATCTCGAAACGCCGAAGGCACCGCCGGTGACGGTGGAAGTTTGATTTAACACGGCTCGCACGCTTTCGCAAAACGTGTCGATGGTCAGATCTCCCACGTCTGCGACGGTTTCTTTTTCTTCTTCGGCTTCTCAACCGGCATCGGCACTTCTTCCGGCTCAGGTTCATCCTTGACGCCGCCTTGCGATTCGCCGCGCTGCCGCAGGATCATCTTGATCGGCACTTCGCCATACGCACCCTGGTCCCGCAGGCACTTGGTCAGGTAGCGGATGTATGTCTCATCGAAGAGTTCCGGGCCATTGGTCACGAGTGCCACCGTCGGCGGGTACTCGGCCACCTGAGCCGCATAATAAATTCTCCCGGAGCGATTGCCGGCCCGCGTGGGTGGCGCAACACTGGCCATCGCCGCGGCCAGCACCCGGTTCAACTCGCCCGTCGCAATGCGGCGACCAGCCTGCTTGTGAAGCTGGCTCGCAAGCTGCAGCGTCCGCAGTGTGTTCTTGCCGTCCTTTGCAGTCATAAACGAAATCGGCACATAGTCGAGCATCGGAAACACCTTCCGCACATACTCGCCCATCTTCGCGACCTCAAGCTGGTCCTTGAGCAGATCCCACTTGTTGACGCAGAAGATCGATGGCTTGTGATTCTCGATCACATACTCCGCTAGCTGCTTGTCGACGCGACCGATCCGCGTGCGAGCATCGAAAAAATGCAGCACTACATCCGCCCGGCGGATGCTGCGTTCGGCCCGGTGCAGGGAATAAAACTCGACAGAGTTCGCCAGCGAGGATTTCTTCCGCACCCCAGCGGTGTCGATGGCGAGATAGGTCTGGCCGTCGCGATCGAAGCGCACATCGACGCTATCGCGGGTCGTGCCGGCGATTTCGCTGACGATCACACGCTCCTCGCGGGCCATGCTGTTGATGAAGGTGCTCTTGCCCACGTTGCGGCGTCCCACGATCGCGACTTTGAGAGCCACATCCTCCGGTGCCCCCGCACCAGCGGTCGGGAGCGATTCGAAGATTCGCTGCAGCAGTTCGTCGCGGCCCCGCTGGCTGTTGGCGCTGACCAGCAGCGGTTCACCGTAGCCGAGGCGGAAGAGATCCGGCATCAGGGCATCGACTTTGCCATCGTCCGCTTTGTTCGCGACGAAGATGATGGGCTTGTTGGCGGCGCGGAGCCGTTCGCTGACAGTCTGATCGAGTGGCATGACGCCGTCGCGGATGTCGACGACGAAGACGATGATCGCTGCGGAGTCGATGGCGAACTGGATCTGGCGCTCAACGTCGTCTTCGAGTGCGTCGCTGTCGACGATGCCGATGCCGCCGGTGTCCACGAGTTCGAACCAGCGCTCGTTGTGTTCGAGGATGGTGCCGATGCGGTCGCGCGTGACCCCCGCGGTGGGATCGACGATGGCGATCCGCCGACGGGCCAGCGAGTTGAACAGCGACGACTTCCCGACATTCGGTCGACCGACAATCGCCACGACGGGCCAAGACATTTCTCGAACTCCATTCAGCAACTGTTAGGATATGGTTATGCGCTGCGATGAAGGCTACGATTGCGATGTGTGCGGCCGGCCCGTCGAGGCCATCGTGGAGAGCGAGCTTTACCTTCGCTACGTCCTCGGTGAAATCCCGCTCGAAATGCTGCACCGCCATCCCGAACGGCACCTGCGCTGCAATCCGGGTCTGGCCCAGTACATCGTCGATGAGCGTTTCGAGCCGATGGTGGTTCAGGGTCCGTTTGCCAAAGCGATGCTCGATGCGGAATTCGTTGCCGACGAGGAGCGCCGCGTCACGGCAGGGTTTTCGCGATTAATGGCGATTCCCACGCTCGGGTTGAGCGTCGTGGAATATCCTCTCTCTATCACCCCTCTTCAGGAGCTCTCATGAGAAGCCTCATTGTGCTGACACTGTTTGCAGGCGTCGCCATGGCCGATGTCGAATCCGGACCGAAGCCCGATGCCAAGGTCGCCGATCTGAAAGTCACATTCGCGACGGGCGCCAACGAAGGCAAGGAAATGAACATCCCCGGCGAACGCAAAGACGAGCCGACGGTGTATTTGTTCGTGAACAGTAGCAAGTTTTCGCGGCCCATCGCGCAGTTCATGAGGCAGCTCGACGGCAAGCTCGGCGAGACCAATGCCAAAGCATACGCCTACGCGGTTTGGGTCGGAGCCGAGGGCGACAAGACCAAGGACTACCTGCCGCGGGTGAACGAAAGCATCAAGCTGACCAAGACCGACATGGCCTGGACCAAGACAGCCGCACCCGAAGGCTGGGGGCTCAACGACGATGCCCATCTGACCGTCGTGGTGACCAAGGACAAGAAAGTGTCGAAGGTCTTTGCGTGGATTTCAGTCAGCGACAAGGATGTGCCCAAGGTTCTCGAAGCAGTGAAATGAATGATTTCTCCCCCGAGTCGGGGGAGGGTTTCATTACTACTCGCCGATGCAGAACAATGACTTGTTGGTGCGGACGTAGATGGCACCGCTGCTGATGGCGGGCGTGCCGAGCACTTCCTCGCCGAGGTCGTTGGTTGCCAGCACCTCGGCGTTGTTGCCGGCTTTGAACACAGTGCACTTTCCCTTCTCGTCGAAGGCATAGATCTTTCCGTCGCCGGCGATGCAGGATGCGGAGCACTTTCCACTGGCACGTTCTTTCCACAGTGATCGCCCCGTCTTGCGGTCGAAGGCGTTCATCACGCCGGCACCGTTCACGGCGTAGATGCCGTCTTCATACACGAGAGGCGAGGACATCCCGCCGCTCAGTGTGACTGCGGTCCAGATCGGTTCCAGCTTGCCAGCGTTGTATTTCAGAGCCGTGGTGCCTCGGGCGGGCATGTAGATCACATCATCGACCACGCTGGGTGACGGGATCATGCCGCTCGCGCTCTTGTGGGTCCAGAGTTTGCTGCCCGTTGCGGAGTCGTAGCTCACGAGTTCGCCACCGGTCGGGAAGAGCACCTCTGGCGTGGCTCCCGTGGACCGCAGCACAGGCGTGACCCAGTTGCTCTCCCGCGGGCGGCTGACCTTCCAGAGGTTGGTCCCAGTCTTCAGATCGACTGCGGCGAGGAAGCTCTCGCCGGCGTTGTCCATCGGCACGATCAGCTTGCCGTCGGCAATCACCGGGCTCGACGCCATGCCCACCTGATTGCAGATTGAGGGGTAGTCACCGACGAGACTGCGGATCCAGCGGACGCTACCGTCGGCATTGACCGCGACGATGTCGCCGCTCGCAAAGAGGGCATAGACGCCAGTGTCATCCGCGACAGGCGTGGGAGCGGCCATACAACTCATCGGGTGGCAGAGCGTGCTGCCAGTCGCGGCGAACTGCCGCTGCCACAGCTTGCTGCCGTCTTTGGCACTGTAGGCGAGGACGTGCAGTCGGTCGCCGCGTTGGCCGCTCGACGCGGTGAGGTAGACGATGCCATTGGCGATGACGACAGACGAGACACCGCGGGCGGGGAGATCGATCTTCCAGCGATGGCCGTCGGTTTTGGACCACTTGATGGGCAGGTTCTTGTCAGTGGAGACGCCGCGTCCGTCGGGCCCGCGGAACTGGGGCCAATCGCCAGTGGCGGGCGGGGCGGCGAGTGCGAGTGCGAGCAGCAGCATTATTTGGCCTCCGGGCTGACGAGTGTGAACGGGACGCGACCGCCGGTCCTGTCGCAGAGCCGCAACTGAAACGCCCAGCGCTGAGCCCACGGCTCCTTCTGATCGTTCTGGCAGATCTTGACGAGCAGTTCGTTCCGGCCAGCCTTGAGCACGCAGGGTGCGTGGTGCTGATCCATCATTGTGCCCTGGTGATAGGCTTCGCGCTCGAACACCTTCTTGCCGTTGAGGAAGAACTTGATGCCGTTCTGGGTCGCACCGCGAAATTCGAGCGGCGTGTCTCCAGGCACTTCCACGACCGCATAGGCGTACGCAACGGAGTCCTTGTGTTTGCCGATCTCCTTCGCGAGATCGACCAGGCAATAGTCCTTCTCACCCGCTTCGGTGATGGCATTCGTATCCACGGCTTTCCAGGTGATCGCGTCACTGGTCTTGCCTTTGTAGGAGGCTTTCAGATCCACACCTTCTTCGGGTGTGTACGTGGTTGCGAATCCCGAGGCCTTCGGTCCGTCGAAGGGGCCTACGATGTGCCATTTGGTGACGAAGTTGAAATGCTTCACGATGTCGTCTTCGTCCTTCTTGAGCAGCTTGGCGAGTTCCTCGACCTGATCGCGGTCGCGTGCTGAGGCGAAGAGCGGCTCGAGCCGTTTGAGGTCACTGCCCGCGAGCGTAATCTGCCGGGCAATGGCATCGCGGCGGAGATCGAGGCTCGGATCGTCGACAAATTTCGCAAGCATCTCCTTCGCCGCATCGGGCTTTTGCTTCTCGAAAAGCTCGAAGGCGATGCGGCGGGCGTCGGCATTCTGCTTGACATCCTCAGCGAATTTTCCGAGCGTCTCAGCCGGGAGCTTGCGACCGCTTTTTGCCTCCGACTCCGCAATCGCATCGACCGCGGAGCGCAGCCAGTTTGCGGCCATCACGTTCGCGCCCTGAAAGCCTTCCAGCGTCGGCACCAGTGCGGGGAGCCCCGCAGCGGTCAGATTCTTCCACGCCGCGGCGGCGGCATCGTTGCCTTTGCCCTCTGGTGCGACGGCCCGAATCGTCGCGATGGCTGTCGAAATGGTGTCGTTGTCGGCCATCGCCAGCGGTGAGATCAGCAGCAAAGAAATCCAAGCACGCAAAATCATGGTGATGCCCCGGTGAACAGTGATCGACTTAATAATTCTGTGGGTCGTGTCAAACGACTTGTTACGAATTGGTGACCTGCGGATGCTTCCGCCGCGACTTGCACGCATACATCGCGCGGTCCGCAGCGTTGAAGGCCTCCGTCAGATCGCTGCCACTTGCGTAGGCCACAACGCCCCAGGCAATGCGCAGATCCGTCGGTTCCGCGATCCCCGGCACGCGCAGATTCATCAACGAATCATCGATGTCGGCCATCCGCGAGGCAAGGTCCGTATCCGTGCCCCCCGGCATCACCACGGCGAACTCGTCACCTCCGATGCGGAAGATCGGATCGGTCACGCGAAACCGGGCTACCAGTGCGCGGGCCACCAGCATCAGCACCCCGTCGCCGGCAGCGTGGAGGTGGCGATCGTTGATGAGCTTGAGATCGTTCACATCGATCACCGCCAGTGAGCCGCCGGACTTCGAGCCGCTAAGCTCCGCGATGGTCTCGTCAAACGCACGGCGATTGAACAGTCCCGTCAGGGCATCGCGGCGGCTCGTCTCGGCCAACTCGCGGTTCTTTGCTTCCAATAAATCCTGGGCACGGTCGAAGGCCAGCACCACCATGCCGAACGCCAAGCCCAACTCGATCAGCGCATCGTAGATGGGCAAGAGCCGCAGGTACTGCCACTCGATCGGCTTGTCGACAAGCTGGCTCCAGACCAGCATCGGGCCGTAGCAGAAGAAGATCAGCGCGAGCCCGCCCAGCATGACGCGGACAATGTTCAGTCCGACGGGGATGCGCTGCGTCTTTGAGTGGATCTGCAGCACGGTGAAGAACGCCGCGGCGAAGAACGCAGCCATCAGCACGGTGTGCAGCGGCAGGAGAATCTCTTCCCGGAAGGTCCAGGGCGCCGCCAGGGCGAAGGGCACCAGCAGCACAAAGACCCTCAGGTCGCGGCGGGTGAAGGGGGCATCGAAGGCGTAGTCGCGGAATCCCGTCCAGAGGAAGAAGCCGAAGCAATACTCGCCGAGCATGTAGCAGGTGAATCCGGCCGGTCGCAGGCTCTCCGCGACATAGTCCTTATAGGTCATTCGCAGGGCGAACAGCGAGAATGTCAAGCAGATCCAGGCGAAGGACCAGTAGCGGAGGAACCGGCCGCTGATCAGGCGTGTGAGTTGCCAGAGTAGGGCGGCGACCATCAGCGTGCCGAGCGCCTGAACGGAGATGGCGAAGGACGTCTCCACTCACAGCCTCTGGGGAACGGCGACTGAATTATACGACGCCGGACAGTTCCCCTGCGATTGCTGTGCCACGATTGCGGTGGAGTTTTCTCACAAGTCGCGCGATCAGCGTCCCTTCAGGGCATCGCGGATTTCCGTGAGCAGCACTTCTGTTTTCGTCGGCACGGCGACTGGAGCCACTTCTTCTTTCTTCACGAGGCGGTTCATCGCCTTCACGACGAGGAATAGGCAGAAACCGATGATGACAAAGCTGATCGTCGCCTGGACGACTTCGCCGATTTTGAGTGTGGCTTCGCCGCTCAGCGGTATTGCATATTCTGTGAACTTGATGCCTCCGGTAATCACGCCAATAATTGGCATGAAGAGCCCGCCGACGATCGCTTCCACGATCTTGGCGAACGCGGCACCGATGACGACGCCGACGGCGAGGTCGACGACGTTGCCGCGCATGATGAACTTCTGAAACTCGCTGATCCACATTTTCATGTCATGCTCCGTGGTTGCGGGGAGCGTGACAAATCAGCGAGTTCTTGACAAGCCCGGCATGGTCTGCGCAAAGAGCGAGGCCCGAGGGATTTCCTCGGGCCTCTGATTATTCAACGACTCAAACTCAGCGGCCGCCGCCGGGGAGCAGGCTCACCTTCGGCATCGGCACCTCGGTGCTGCTGCCGAACACGGGGTTGGCCGTGATGCGGATGTGCTTGCGATCCGGGGTGACGCTGGCTTCCGCCCGCATGCTCGGTGCGGAGGCGGCGATGCCGGGGAGCTTCGTCTCGAACGGTTTCACAATCGTCGGCAGGTTGTTGGTCGCCGCTGTGTTGTTCGCACCACCGGTGCTGCCGGTGCCTGCGGCGAAGCCGCTGCGTTCGGGAGCCGACATGGTGAGCATGGCAGGCTCGGTCGGTTCGGGCAGGGTTGCCAGTTCGCTGCGGGTGCCACCTGCGAGTGTGATCTGCACCGGTTTGCCGTCGGTCAGGTTCAGCGTGTGGAACTCAACCGTCTCATGGCTGGTGCCCTTGAACTTGGTCACTTTCACCTGAGCCTTGTCGCCGACAGCGGTCTTAAAGGCCTGCCGTGCACTGATGGTGTAAGTGCCGGGGAACGCCTGGGCGGCGATGTAGGTCTCGCTACGGTCGTTGGTCTGTTCGAGGATGTCGCCTTTGAGCACGCCACCGCCGCTGGTCCGCTTGTGAGTCGGCCCGGCGGTCGAGCCGGTCGGCTCGGCGACATACAGATCGAGATCCGCCTGGCCCTGCCAGAGAAGCTCGATGACCAGATCACGCTGGGCTTCGTCGCTGAGCAGCTTGCGGAACGTCTCCACTTGGGCTCCTCGGCCAGCCGAGTCAAACTTGTCCACGATCTTGTTGAGCCGCGACCGCGTCTCGGCGTGGTAGTCGATGCCATCGTTGATCCAGTCGCGCTGGAGCAGGTTGGCCGACGCCCACGAGATCGCTTCCGTTTTCACATCGTTCGACTTCTCAGCATAGACCAGGGCATTGGCATAGGCGAGAGCCATGTTGGGATCGATGTCGGCTGCCCGCTGGCAGTAGGCGACTGCGAGATCGGTGTGGCCAGCGTCATCGGAGGCCTTGGCCGCCTTGATGAACGCCGAGGCGTCGCGAGGCTCGAGGTCGATCGCACTCATCGCGGCTCGCTCGGCATCGAAGGTCTGACCGCCGCCGGGAGCATTCCGCAAAGCAAGCGCCAGAGCTTCCTGAGCCCAGGTGTCGGTGGTCAGGCCACTGCGGATGCCGCTCTTCAGCACTTCGGCTGCGTGGATGAACTCGTTGTGCTCGATCAGGAAGTCAGCCGCAGCAATGATCAGACCGGGGTCGGTCGCGTTGGTGAGGTCGAGGGCCTGCTGCCACATGCGGTTGGGCTGCCGGCGATCGACCTGCTTCAACTGAGCGAGAGCAGTGTCCTTGGGGTGATTGAGGCGATCGCCGGGAGCCGCACCTTGCGGTGCGGGGAGCGGGGCCTGAGCCACCTGATCGCGGCGGGGATTGCCGGGGCCGCCCTGCACGCCACCATCGGTCTTGCGGAGCTTGATGCTCGACTGCGGGTGGAACTTGCCGGTACCGCGGACAATCATGGCCCGAGCCGGGGGATAGTAGGCGAGCGAGTTCAGTTGATCCTCAGGCAGGAGCTTGGGGATCGGCTCGAACGGAATGTTGTTGTTCTGGCCGGGGACCTGGGTCACGTTGAACTGACCACCGAGGTCGGCCCATTCGCCGCGAGCGACGACTTCCATGACGAGGTTGGCGATGAGTTGGTAGTTCTGGAGGGAGTTGCCCTGGATGCCGAACTGCCCG
>JBGSSZ010000542.1:0-2081 GCA_041736785.1 Limnoglobus sp. | reverse complement strand
TGCACCGCCTCGCGGCGGAACTCCTCGGTGAACTGCCGCCGTTTGGCGGGGGCGGATGCGGTCTTGGCCACGATCGGGACTCCTTCCCGCCGCGAGCCTAACAGTTAGCTGACCTGTCCGTCAAACCTTCAGCACCTCACTGGACCTGTTTGAAGAGTGGTACCTGCTACGTGGTCCTGTGTGAGCCCACGCTGTGGGCTGGCGTGCGTCTCATCAGGTGTTTGAGGTGTTTGCCTTACAGGGTCATGGCATGGTGGTTGGCGGCCTACTCCTCTGGCTGACACTCTTTTGCGTCGCCAGCCAGAGGAAGATAGCGGCATTACAGCGTAACACCAAAACGGTTACCAAACGCGGCGAAATCGTTGCTGCCGTCGATTGTGCCGTCGTTGTTGAAGTCGAACGGCGATGCGACTGTGGTGGTTCCGAACGCAGCGCCGAACGCGGAGAAATCCGTGCTGCCGTCGATCGTGCCGTCGTTGTTGATGTCGCCGAAGAGCCGTCGCAGATTGGTGTCGCCCGCGGCACTTGTGAAGCCAAGCGATGGGATCGCCAATTGCCAGCGGCCGTCTGCGAGCGAGCCGAACTCCACGCCATCTGTGTTGATGTTCTCGAACGTGAGCGTCAGCACCGAGGTCAGTCCACTGACTGGCGACACGATCAATCCGCTGCCGGTCGTGACCACCGTGCCGACGGTCCCGCTGGCCGTTGCGTGAGTGCGGGTCAACGTGATGGCACCGATGCTGGCAGCATTCACGGGAGCGGCAAGGTTCACCTGGATCGTGGTCAGCCGCGAGCGCTGCACCGCGGCACTGTTCACGACGACGCTGCTGACCGTGCCCTGCACGGATCCGATGTCGATGTTACCGATGCCGTCGGTGCGGGCGAAACCGCGCTGGTCGGTCGCGAGCATGGCGGGGTTGCTGCCGGCTCCACGCAAGGGGCTATCGGGGGTAGGCAAATGGGTGAGTGTGCTGCCGCCGTTGTCGGCCAGGGGTCCGAGCTTGAGGTCGGTGCCAAAGGCCAGGTTGTTGGCACCGGTGAGGGTGAAACCGGTAGCGGAACCGATGGCGCTGAAGTTCACGTTCACGGTGCCGGTGGAGAAGATGTCCGGCCCGGTGGCAGCACCGGTGTTGCCGCTGACAATCGAGCTTTCGAGCAAGACAGTACCAGAGCCTGTCCGGACGAGACCGCCACCGTTTGATGCGGACGAGTTGTTGATAATTGTGCTGTTCTGCACACTCACTGTGCCGCTGCCGAAGTAGTAGATGCCTCCGCCGCCGTTGCCGCTGCTGTTAGAAGTGTTGTTGGCAATGGTGGAGTTTCGGATGATTGTCGTTCCACTCCCAAAGCCGATGCCGCCGCCGTTGTTGCCGGCGGTATTATTGCTGATCGTGCTGCTTTCGATCAGGCTCGTGCCGGCTCTGTACGCTCCCCCGTCAGACCCAGTGGCGGAGTTTCCGGTGATCACCGTCCGCGTCAGCGTCATCCCAGCCACGCCATAGACACCGCCGATATTGGATCCAGACGAGTTGGCGAAGATGGTGGAATCGGTGACGATCAGCACGCCGTTGGTTCCAATCGCGCCACCGGTAGTGGAAGCCGAATTGCCGGTCAGTGACATATTCTGCACCGTGATCGTACTGCCGCTGACTCCCGCGATAGCCCCGCCAATTCCAGCGGCTTTGGCCAGCGTGAAGGTCATCGCGTCGAAGGTCGCATTCACCGAGGACGTGACATTGAAGATGCGGCTGGCACTGTTGCCGCTGATCGTGGTGAGAGCCGAACCCTTGCCGGTAATCGTGACGCCGTCGCTGATTTCCAATTCACCGGTTGTCAGGGTGATTGTCTTCGCCCCGTCGAAGCTGGCGTCGAACGTGATGGTGTCGGGGCCGGCGAAGGCGTTAGCGTTGAGCACCGCCTGCCGCAGTGAGCCGGCTCCGGCGTCGTTGGTGTTGGTGACGAGGAAGAGCGTATCGAGCTCGATCGCGCCGATGTCGGCCTGGCCGTTGATGACGCGCGGGAAGCCGCTGCCGCGAGCGTCGGTCGTCAGGCCACCGGCGTTTGCTCCGACATCGCGGACG
>JBGSSZ010000540.1:0-3261 GCA_041736785.1 Limnoglobus sp. | reverse complement strand
GCGTCAGCGTGAGCGGGCCGGCTCGCTGTCGGGTGCGGTGGATCACTTCGTGAAAGTGAGTCGCAGTTATTGGGCGGGTCTGTTCGCGTGCTACGACACGGCCGATCTTCCGCGGACGAACAACGACTTGGAACAAGCGTTTGGTTGTCATCGGTATCACGAGCGTCGCGCCACGGGACGGAAGGGAGCGTCGGCGTCGCTGGTGCTGCGGGGTTCGGTGCGACTGGTGGCGAGTTTGGCAACTCGGATGCAGACGCGAACGGCCGAGGACTTGGCCACAGCCGATCACGACACGTGGCAGGCTGTGCGTCGGGATTTGGAGTCCCGTCGTGAACGCCGCGTGGAGCGTCGCCGCTTCCGCCGCGATCCGCAGGCCTATCTGGAAGTCTTGGAAAACAAGCTCAGCCAGTCACGATTGCCGGCCTAGAAAAAAACAGTGGCAAAAAAGAAAAATGCTCGTCTACGCCGAATGCGTCCTGTGAAATGTGGTCCCGGCTTGGCGTCAGAAAGACGTGACCGAAAGCCAGAGCGTGGATGTACCAATGAAAAGCCCGAACGCTGACGGCGGACGGGCTCCCCGATCAAGATCGACAGTTGTCAGTCCTGACGTTTTTTCGCGGGCTTCACCGCCGCCGGCTTGCGAGCGGGAGCCTTGGGTTTCTTCGTCTCCGGCTTCGCCTTGGGATGTCCGCCGTTCGCCATGATCGACCTCCTGCAGGTGTATCCTTTAAGTCACAGTGACGTAAAGGATGTAGACCTATCGTATGCACTCCGGCACCCTGACGGCAAGTCCACTTTTCGGCACGGTCGCGAGGCGAGCATGGAGTCAGTTCTGGTGCGCTTCGGCAATCAACTCCGCAAGGTGCGAACCGCCACAGGCGTTTCGCAGGAGAAGCTCGCTGAACTCGCGGGCTTGCACCGCACTTACGTCTCAACAGTCGAACGCGGCCTGCGGAACATCTCGCTCGTCAATATCGAAAAACTGGCGCAGGCCTTGAGCGTCCCGATGGCGAAGCTAATGCCCTGACCGGAGAGCGTTTGGCCCATGTTCGGCGCTACGCCAACGATCCGGCCTGGCTTTCCCTGTGTGATGCCTGCCACTCCGTGAAGCTCGGGAACGACAAAGTCTGTCGGTCGATTCGTTGGCGAGCGGCCGTCCGTGCCGATTCCTCGGCCCGGTCGGGGTCGGTGACGCGATGCAGCACGATCAGGTGGTCATAGTTCTCCTCGTACAGCCGATGGCCTTCCGGCGTCCGCAGGAAGACGGAGAGAGCTTGCTTTCGAGCCTGCGCGTATTCTCGCTGGGCGGACTCGTCCGTTTCAGCCCGCGACACCCGATCGCGTTCCCACTGCCGACGTTCACGTTGCTTCTCGTGGCTGTGCCACCAGTCCGGTGGCGGACGGTTGTTGTGCAGGCCGTCGATGAGGAAGGCGGCGGGCGAAGTGCGGAACCCCGGAAACCCGCGCGGCGCCTCGTTGGCGGCGGCATCGGCGATGCGCACCCAGCGCTCGATCCGCGACGACGAAAAATCCCTCAACAGCCGGATGATTCCGGGGCCGTCGACGCCGAGGGCGCGGAGCGGCTCGGTCAGCGGGTGCTCCTGCTTCCCGCTCCGGCTTGTCGAAGGTTTCGGAAAAGGTTGTGTGAAATACGGTCCCTGATAGAACGTGACAATGTAGACTCCCTTCGAATGTTTGAAGATCAACTGCTCCGCCGCGGTCTGGCCTTTGCCGAGTTCGAGGATGCCGCGGTCGAGGAGTTCGCCAACGACGCGCAGCAGGTCGTACTTACGCTTGGCGAGGGGACGGTCGGCGCTGAAGCCGAGGCCGTTGACGGTGAGATCATCGACGTTGAGCAGGACGCGCGGTGAGCGCCAGAAGCGGTCCTTCAGCTTGAGGTAAAGGCGGCGGGCGGCTGGAGAGAGTGTCCGGTAGAGGTCGAGGTCGAAGAGCAGGTTGCCGCCGGAGGCGCGGCAGAATCGCAGGAAAGTCGGGTTCCAGTCGATGCGCCAGGCACGCCGGGTGTCGACCGACTCCCCCGCTCCAGCGACGGTCGGCAACAGGTAACTGAGGAACTGAAAGCCCGCTTGCTCGCGCTCCTTCGTCACCGGGTTATAGAACGCGCTGCACTGATAGCTGACGGTTGCAAGGCGTTGCAGGGAAAGCCGGAGTTGTTCGTAGTTGGCTCCGCCGGTCTGGCATCCGAGCTGTCGGAGTATCCAGTAGGGGGTGGCGAGCAGGGTCGAGCCGTCGGTAAACTGCTTCATGGTGGCGCCGAGCAGGCCCCACAGGCACATCTCATCGAACGATTGCAATCCCAGCGGGGCGCGGACGATCACCGAAGCGGTCTTCGGGCCTGTCGGTGCGCGATACGGGAAGGTCGTCTCGTAGGCGGGGCGCGGCCAGAGGAAGGGGTTGATCGGCCAGAGGGCGGTTTCCAGGAGCGTCAATTGCGCGGCCCCCTCGCGTTCGACCCCGGGCCGGCGATAGCGCGGCTTGGACTTGTTGAGAACGCCGGTGGCGGCGGCAGTCGTGTCGGTCATGGATCAACGGAACAGACGAGCGAGGAATCCACTCCTCGCCTTCGCCGATTTCGGCGGAGTGGCACTCCCCTTCTCGGGTTTCGGATTTCTCTCGACGGCAGCCGGCGATGCTTCGACGATGGTTTCCGGTTTGTCAGCGCGTCCGTCCGCGAGCGAGAGGTGCTTTTGTAGCGTCGCGAACAACACGTTACTCTCGTGGAGCCGTTCGTTCAATCCTCCGATGAGTTCTGCGTGTTGCCGGAGCAGATCATTTTGTTGCGTGATCTGCTGATTCTTGATGGTCAGTTCGTTTTGCAGCATGGTGATGAGCGCCGAAGAGCCGTCCCTCGCTGCGGCCGATGATTCATTGGGACGCTTCGCGCCGGCGGCGGCCGCGGGGACGATGCGGGCCAACCAGTCCGTTTCGATTTGCCACAAGAACTTGTCGCCCTTCAGCCGCAACTGCAAAGCGTCCTCGATGCTCGGCCGAATGTGTCCGCGATCGGGATGTTCCTCGATCTTGAGGATCGGCCCGATCAACCGGCGGATGGCGGACGTGGACTTACCGGTAAATACTGCGGCTTCGCGGACGGTGAGGTATCAGCCTGTTGACCTATTGAGCTTTTAGGCTGTTGGTATTTCAAACTGCAAATCGATATCCCCCACACTGCGGGACCGTCTCGGCATCCCCGCCGCCGGAGCGGCGGGTCCACCAACTTTCGATCCCACAATTCCCGCG
>JBGSSZ010000536.1:0-16692 GCA_041736785.1 Limnoglobus sp. | reverse complement strand
AGGGCACGAGCCTCTTCGCCGAGCCGGGCCAGGCAGCCCGACTCGAAGATCACGCGACCAAGTCTCGGGAGATCAGACGGCAGCAAGACTGAGCGCTCGCTGTTTGTAAAGGTGGGTGAAGAGATTGCCCTCGTGTGGCTGATCCCAGGTCAGGCGATTCGTCGGCAGCGGGCCGATGTTGAGCCGCTCGATGCTCGCACACGCCAGTGTGTCGGCGATGAAGCCGGCATCCGAGGTGAGCAGCGTCGCGGCGAGCGTGTAGCCGATCCGCTTGAGCATCTCGCTCTGCGGGCACTCGATCACACTGGCATACGGGAAGAGAAATTCCTTGTTCGCGAGGGGATGCTCCGGCGTGTCGCAGCGGATGATCGTCGGCAGAAGATAGGCAATGCGCCCCTCACGCACGAGCCGGGGCGTGCCGCGGATCTTCTCCGTGACGTCGACCGCCCCCGGTGTTTTGAGGGCTTCGTCGATCATCGCATTGATCGCTTCCGCCACTTCGGGTTTGGCGAAGCCGGCAATCTCGCAGTCGGGATCGTCCCACGGCCGCGGCTTCATCGCGGCGAACTTCCTCGCGACAGCTTCGGCTATCCGGTCAGCGTTCGCGGGCGTCCAGATCGCAGAAGCGTTCACGCACGCTCGCCCGCCATTGGCCGCAATGCCCTCCACCAGCAAGTCCGTGTGCGGCTCCCACGCCGCGGCGAAATCGTCACCGAAGAGATACTTGCTGTAGCCCGTGCCGTGGATCTCGACGCGGTGATCGCCCTTGTAGGGTGCCATGCTCCGGTCGTCGCCGAAGGCCATGCTGCGACCGCACAGCCGGAGGATGTCAGCACTTCCGGCGTGATCGGTCGGCAGGAAGCCGAGGCAACTCGCGGGGACTCCCGCTTTCAAAAACGCCTGCAGCACGCGATACGGAGTCCAGGGCTCTTCGCGACCGGGCTTCAGCAGCAACGGCACCTTGAGCGCGATCGTCGGCACCCAGAGCGAGTGCACACCGGGGGAGTTCGACGGCAGCACCGCACCGAACACATTTGCCGTCGGGAAGAACGCCTGCATCCGGCCATTGGGATTCGAGTAGCCGGTATCGAGGGCTCCCAGATCGAGCCCGCGGGTCAGGCCGCCGAGCACCTCTTCGATGTGATCGAGGACGTAGTGGACTTTCATTGCGTTGCGCTTGCAGAAGACCATCGGTGAACCGGTGGTGGCACTGAGATTGCGGACGTAGTCGTCGAAGCTCAGTTCCGCATCGCCGCAGGGCAGGGTGGCACTGGCAAAGTACTCCGCGGCCTGCTTGTACATACAGAGCAGATCGCGGATCGGGATCGCGCGGAGTTCAGCGTGGGCACGATCCATCGCGCTCAAATCGCGAGCGATCTGCGAGCCGGTGACCTGGCTGACCTCCGCGACGGGCTCCCCCGTGGCATGGTGGATCAGCGTCGCCTTGTCCAGGCTGGTGTAGGGCTTCCCAAAGCGGATCGCAGGGATGTGAATCATCGTTTGCCGTTCCTCGCGGTCTTTCCTGATGCCAGGAGTTTCCGAGCCCAGGTGTCGTCGGCTTTCTGAAACGACGGGACGGGTGGGACGGAATAGTCGATGCGATGAGCGTAGCGCGAGACTTCGTAAACCCCCGTGAAGCAGTCTGCCAAATCGAGCGCGAGTTCTCCGTCGCTGGGTTTGAGTGGAACTGGAATCGATGGAAGAGGATCCCGCACCGAGAGTGCCCAGAGTGACGCTTTGGGATACTGCGCCGCCACAGACACTAACAGAACGTAGTCTGCACCCTCAAGCTGTGGATGGCCCAGAGGCAGGCGATGACCCGCTCGCAGGAGATCGATTTCGACAAGATTGGTTCCCGAACGAAAGTAGTGATCTCGCTTCTTGAGGTATTTCTCGCGGTCCTCACCCATTTTTTTATTGGACGGGCTGAGTAGCTCAATGACGGAGATAATCTTGCTTTTCCGGATGTCGACGATCTTCAAGTAGCGCCGCCGTCGACGCGAAACGGATGGATCCAAATCGACCTGCAATGTCGGTTTCGTGAGCCTTCGCGTTCGGGCGGCCGTGGTAGTTCCACCCTCCCCATCGGCGACAAAGATGTCGGGCTTGTAGGGAGTTGGCGTTTCGAGTTCGCTGTCCTCGAGCCACACGTGTTGCTCAATCTCGATGTAATAATTCGCAGGGAGTTCCGCAGCCAACTTTTGATGGATGGCCATGAGAAACTTCGTGTGGAATCCGGACCAGAAAGTAGGGGCTTCCAGGTACGGGTCCATTCCAGGAAACGGCGATGGCATGATCTCAGTATACCCCGACGACGGTTCCACCGGCGAGTTCGGCGAAGGGTCGCACGCCGCTGACGCCGTCCCAGGGATACGTTTCAAACGGTGGCTCGCGTTCGCCTTCGTCACGCTCCGGGAACCGCGGCACAAAGAACTCCTTCGTCAGCGTAGTCAGCAGCACTCGTCCGGTCGCACCATACGGCACCACCTCGTCGAAATTCTTCGGGTTCACGACCTGAATCGTGGCTCGCGGCTGCGGAGCATAATAGCTGATCTTGAAACCGTCAGCGGGGCCGATCGGCTTGCTGCACGCCAGGCCCATCAGCGTGTTGCCGTAGGTCGGCGTCATATAGACGTCGCCGTTGTCGAGCATCTCCTCGTAGGCTTCGCGGGTGAACTGCGGCGTGAACTCGGTGCCGCCGGAGAAAATGCCGACGATGCCGGTGCTCTTGATCGAGCGCAGCCCGCCACTAGGGACCGCTTTGCCGAGTGTGCGGAACTTGTCTTCGAGCATGCCGGCGCGAAGCGCTTCATCGAGCGCCGCCAGCAGCTTGGGCGTGGTGAACATGCACTTGATCTCGTGGCCGCCGGCAAGGATCGTCAGGGCCTGATCGATGCAGTGCTCCTTGTAGGCATTGGCCTCGGCGATTTTGCGATCCTTGATGCACTTGACGACATAGCGCGGATCGAGATCGACGCAGAAGCAGATGCCGCCGCGGTACTGGGCGAGGTGCTCGACCGCGAGCCGCAGGCGGCGCGGACCGCTGGGGCCGAGCATCAGCCAGTTCCCACCGCGCGGAAAGTGCGTGTCGGGGAGTGTGTCCGACATCATCTCGTAATCGATTTTGAAATCGTCGATCACGATGCGGCTCTTGGGCAGGCCGGTGGTGCCGCCCGTCTCGAAGACGTAGACGCCGCGATCCGTGTAGGCGTTCGGCACCCAGCGCCGCACCGGGCCGCCGCGAAGCCAGTCGTCTTCAAAGATTGGAAACAGCTTGATGTCGTCTAAGGTCTTCACGTCCGTGAGCGGATTGAAGTCGAAGCTCCTGGCTTTCTCCAGCCAGAAAGGCGTGCCGGTCTCGGGCGTGAAATGCCACTTCACGATCTCAAGAAAGTGGGCATCGAGCGCGGTGCGGGCGTTGGCGATCCGCTCCTCGAGCGTGCGACCTTCGACGGGCTTCGGCTTGCCGGGAGTGTCTTGCATGGAGTGTCGGGTGTTGTCAGTGGAAACCGCAGGCGTCCGCCTGCGACGTTGAAGCCTACTTCTTCTTGAAGGCGTACAGCGTGTTCTCCGTCATCACATAGACCACGCCGTTGGCGACGATCGGTGTGCTGCGGATCGGGGCATCGAATTCCATCTTCGCCAGCAGATATTCCTTGGCGACGTCCGCCCGCATCGCTTTGAGCTTCTTGCGAAGTTCGGCGTCGTCGGCGGCGTCGGTGATGGTCAGTTCATTGATTGTCTTGGGCGATTTGTCGTGCTTGAAGACGAAGACTTCGCCGCCTTCGGGCGCGAGGAAGATCTTGCCGTCGACATAGTACGGGCTGCCCCAGATGGCACCCTGCGTGTCGAACTGCCAGAACTGCTTGCCGGTCTTGGCGTCGAGGCAGTGGAGTTGGCCCTGGAGTTCGGAGATGTAGCAGATGCCATCGATGACGCACGCACTGCTCATGGTGCGTCCGAAGATGAAGTCTCGCGGCCGCGAGGTTTCGGGCCGGGGATCGTTGCCGCCAAAATGCCAGACCTGACCGCTGTTGGGATTGGGCTTGCCGGTGAAGCGCGTGAGGCCTTTTTCGGTGTAGGTCTTGTCGACGAGTTCGGGCGAGATGTCTCCGGTCTTGCCGGCGGGATCGATGCAGTAGAAGTGGCCGACGCTTGTGAAGTGCTCCGGGTCCTGGCCGACACCGATGAAAATCTTGCCGTCGACGACAACGGGTGTCCCGATGAAATCATTCTTGGTGCCTTCCGCACCGAGCTTGTAGAAGGTGTCCTTGGGATTGGCGTCGAACTTCCAGATGACTTCGCCGGATTCGGGCTTGAGGCCATAGAGCCAGCCGTCGCCGCCGGGGAAGATCACGGTCTTGACGCCGCCGAACTCACCGTAGGCCGCGTTCGACCATTGGCCGTGCATGATGTTCTGACCCGGGAGAGCACTCTTCCAGACGAGCTTGCCGTCGGTCGCATTGAGGCAGATGAAGCTGGGCGCGTTGGGGCTGGGGATATTGGCGTGGTTTTCATCGACGCCGTTCGCGGTGACGACAAACACGAGGTCGCCGACGATCAGCGGACTGCATGCCGACATGTTGTGCGGGAAGACATTTAATTCCCGGATCATGTCGTATTCCCAAAGAATATCGACGTCCGTCGGCGTCTGATACTTTTCATTCTGAATGCCCTGATTGCCGTTGGCGAGGCCTTCAACATCAGCACAGACGACCGTACAGCGATTGGTCACGTAATAAATCTTGTCTCCGATGACGCTGGGTGTGGAACAGATGCCTTCCTTGGGCCAGTCGTGGACCATGCCCGAGGGGAGCTTGTCGTGGATGGCCTGCCAGAGAAACTTGCCGTCTTTCTCGTTGAAGCACATGATCACGCCTTTGTCGATCGGCAGTTTGTCACCGTCGGATGTCGTGATGAAATCGCGGGGATTGCGCGGCAAGTCGTTGTTGGTGCCGACGAACACCTTGCCCCCGGCGATGATCGGGCCGCCATAGGCCAGTGAGCCCAGGCTGGCTTTCCAGAGAAGAATCGAGTCGCTTGGCTTGACGACCTGTTCCTTGCCCTCGTCGTCGCGCTCCGTCTGAGCATTGAGTTGCATCGGTACATTGGTGTCTTTCAGATTCACCATGTTGTGATCGATGCTGCCGCCGAACATCACATGATCGCTGGCACCGCCCACGGAGGGTGCCGCCGCGGGCTTAGTTGCCGTCGCGGGGACTCGCTTCGGATCCGTTTGCGCGATGAGTGTCGAGCCGTATGCGAGACCAAGACCCAGCAGCATCGCCACGACAGCGGCGGGCAGGAGTAAACGAAGATTGACCGGCATTATGAAATCCTCTCAGTTTGTTGTTGCGATTCAGCGAGTAGGATGACTACTTTTTCACCGGGGCGATCTTGAGATTGTCGTAATAGATCTCCGAGCCCGGCAGCGTTTCCAGCACGCGACCGTTGGGCGTTTCTTTTTCCACCTCGAGCATGTTGTTCACATACCCATACAACCCCGCCGCACCGTGCGAATACGGCTTCGGATCGTCGAACTCAATCGTCCACTTGTCGGGCTCGGCTTCCCCCTTCTTCCAGACCTTGCCCAGCAGCCGGGTTGATTTCTCCTGGGGATCGAGTGCGAACTTGAGCCGATACCATTCGCTGGGCTTCCAGTCGTAGGCGACGGCATGGTTGATCCGCGGCTGGGCTTCCCACGCCACAAACCGCAGCGTGCGCTGACCGCCGAAATCATTGTCGGGTTTGCCATCGAGCACGAGACTGTAGCGACTGTTCACGACGCCCATGTCGGCCCGCTTGCCGCGAACTTCCGTGCCCATGACATCGCATTCAATCACATAGTCCTTCGCCATCGGATCGGTGATGTAGGTCGTGGCCCGTGCATACGGCGGGCGACTGTTGTTGTTCACTTTGGACAGCACCTTGTTGTCGCCAACCTTTTTCACGGTATAGCGGGCCGCGGAATTGACCCAGCCCGCCGGCGGTGCGCCTTCCGGTGTCTTTTCAAAATCATTGGCATAGTTGAGCGTCGCGGCGACCCGCACCCGGGCCAGCGGCGAGGTCATTTTACCTGCCTTCGCCAGCACATAGCCGTGCTGAGTCGGGATCTTGTCCAGTGTCACGGTCGCCTGGGTGCCCTCGGCTTTGATTTCACCCTTGAGCGGCGGCGGTGCCGTCGTGGCTTTCGGAGGCAGTGGCGGCTGAGGCAGGCTCCATTCCACCTTCGCGTCAGCAGGTGCTTTCACCACGCGGCCGTTTGCGTCGAGGAATTCCACCCTGAACGGCACGGACTGGCTCGCGGTCGTCGTGACTTCCGCGGGCTCAATGCGGATACTCATCGCCTCGCCCATTGGCTTCTCTTCGGGCATTGCTGCGACTTTACCAATGACGGGTTTGCCGTTCGGGTCGCCGATGCAGTAGGTGTTCTCGCGGGTGCAGAAGTAGAGCCGACCGTTGACGCAGACCGGTGTGCCGTGCGTCTCCATGAATCCCACTCCTGACTTGGGCCGGAAACGGATCTTCTGAAGCTCCTCCGGTTTCCTGCGGCCGTTAAGTTTCAGCACACTGAATGTGCCGTTGACATCGAAGATGTAGAGCTTGCCGTCTGCGATCAGCGGAGCACCACGGGAGACGGTGCCATAGTTGAATTTCCAAAGTACATTGCCGTTCGTGGCGTCAAACGCGGTGAGTTCGCCAGCATCGTCAGGTACATAGAGAATGCCTTTCGCCAGCGCGCTGCTCGCAAGCCCGAACCGCTTCGAGAGGTTTTTCACCTCGAAGATCAGCTTGGGCCGCTTGGTCTTCGGATCGATCTGCGAGGCGTCGAGGCAGATGAGCCGGCCGAGCTTGCCGCCTTCGGGGTTCTGCTCGCCGTGGGAGATGTAGACCTTGTTGCCATCGACGATCGGCGAGGGATTGACCACGCCCGCACTGTAGGGATAGCTCCAGACCATCTGACCGTTCCGCACGTTGATGGCGTGGACTGAGCCATCCCCGCCGCCAGTGATGAGCAGCCGCACACCGTTGATGACGGCGATCACAGGGCTGGAGTAGTAAGTGCCTTTGATCCGCCCGGGGAACTCGGCCCACCACACGACGTGACCGTCTTTGCTGTCGAGTGCGACGTAGCGATTTGCGGCACCTGCCTGATTGCCCCAACTCGAATTAATGATGCCGACGATGACGAGTCCGCTGTCGTAGATGGGGCTGACCACGCGACCACCGTAACCGGTGATGCGGCCGAATTCCTCGGTGAGACTCCGCTCCCATTTGATCGCGCCGGTGTCGGCGTCGAAGCAGAAGACATTTCCCTGCGTGCCGTGGCAGAAGACCGTCTTCGCTTCGGGGTCGGCAGTCAGCGTGGTCCAGCCGAGCCGGCTGGAGACGATATCGGTCAGGAAGACGCCGAAGTTCTGCTCCCAGATCAGCGCACCCGTGTCGGCGTTCATGCAGACGACGCGTTCGCCTTCGCGGACGCCCTCGCCTTCGCCCGCAGTGATGAGGTAGAGCTTACCGTTCATGATGAGCGGCGTGGAGCGGCCACCGATGTCGGAGCGCCAGAGCAGGTTGTCCTTGCCGACGGTGCGGATGCTGAAGCTTTCGGGCAAGCCAGTGTCGGGGCAGTAGCCGTTCTGATTCGGCCCGCGCCAGTGGATCCAGTCAGCCGCCAGTGCGGGAGCAGCAGGAAAAACAACTGCACAGAGAGCGAAGAGGAGTGTTCGCATGGTGGCGGCCTTCGGTAGTTGGTGTGTCACTGGTGCTCCTGATATTTTTACTCAATCCCCTGACAATGTCATCGTTTGTGTACGACTCGCCTGGCTTTCAGTTCAAACCGCGGCAGCGAGCCCGGCGTCGCGGCGAGCACTTCTACGCGGAATAGTAGTTCGTCCCGCACGGCCCGGGCCACCGCCTCGGCAACGCTCGCGGTGGCTTCCACCTCGATCGCCAGATCGGGCAGCGAGCCCGTGTGATCGACGATCAACCGATACTCCGCCACCTCGGGAAACTTCCGTACGATCGCCTCGATGGAGCCGGGATAAAGATTGTTGCCGCGGACGTGGATCATGTCGTCAGCACGACCGAGCACGCCGCCCTCCAGCGATCGCCACGGTTTGCTGTCAGCGAGCTTCACCAGGTCGCCAGTGCGGTAGCGGATCAGCGGGCTGTCGATGCGGCCAAGGTTCGTCAGCACCAGTTCGCCGTAGTCTCCGCTGACTGGTTGCAGCACCTCGACGATGTACTCGCTTTCCAGCAGCATCAGCGATCGCGGCGTGTCCACCGTCTCCATGGCGACCGGCCCGATCTCTGTCATGCCGTAGTGATCGAAGACGCGGGCACCCCAGACCGCTTCGATGCGGCTTCGCGTGGCGGGGATCGAACCTCCCGGCTCACCCGCGACCACGATCGCCCGCACCGGCGAGCTCGCCAGGTCGATGTTTTCCTTCGCTGCGAGCTCCGCCAGATGCAGGGCATAGGTCGGCGTCGCGAACACCACCGTCGCCGCGTGGTCGAGTAGGAAACGCAGCCTCGCGGTACTGGTCATGCCACCGCCCGGCAGACAGAGACAGCCCAGCCGACTGGCCGCTTCAAACGCGGTCCAGAATCCGAGAAACGGACCGAAGCTGAACGGAAAGAAGATGCGATCGGCAGCCGTCAGGCCCATGTGTGGGAAGCTGATGGTCCAGCAGTTGAGGAGCCATTCCCAGTTTCGTGGCGTGTCGAGCCAGCGCAGAGGCTGTCCCGTGCTGGTGCCCGAGGTCTGATGCAGCCGGCAGTATTTTTCGAGCGGTTCGCTGAGATTGCTGCCGTAGCCAGGGTGCTGCGTTTGATCCGCCGCAAGCTCGGCTTTCGTCGTGAACGGCACATCCTCCCAGCGAGCCCAGGTCTGATTTGCGTACTTCGTGCGGTAGAACTGATTCCGATCCCGCACCGCGTCCAGAACTGTATGGAGTCGCTCCAGCATCGCGAAGAAAACTCTCTGGCGTGTCGTTTGCGAATATGAGTCCGGCAGACACCCACTATACACGAACACGACGGCATGTCTTTCAACTTTTCCCGCGGATTTGGCAGCAGATGAGTGAGCTCAGAAAGCGTGCTGAACGCCGAACCAGTACTGGAACGGGGTCGAATCGTTGATCGTTTTGCCCATGTCGAAGCGCAGCGTGGCCCGCTCGATGAAGCTGAAGATGGACGTGTCGATCCGAAGTCCCACGCCGAGGGCGTGAGCAACGCCGCCGACGCTGCGGCCGTTCGCATAGATGGCACCCACGTCATAGAAGGTGGCCAGCCACAGGTTTCTCGCGCCGATCGTGTGATCGAGGACATCCCACTGCACATCGCGGAACAGCGGCAGCCGCAATTCCACGTTGGCGACCCAGAGTGCGGAGCCCTGACGCTGGGCGAGATCGTAGCCGCGGAAAAGTGTACCGCCGCCGAGTGCGAAGAACTGTCCTTCGTCGGGTGTGGCTCCCATTGTGACGCCACGCACCGCGAGGCGGGCATCACTAAGCGGCCCCAGCATGCACCAGTCGGGAAACTTGCGCACTGCAGCAAGCTCAGCCCGGCCTTCATGCATTCCCTGCTGATTGGGAAGTTGTGCGATGCCGCCACCATAAACCAGATCGGTCCAGACGCCGCATTCGGGATCCCAGTACGGCGTATACAGATTGAGCCGATAATGGGCACCGCCGAGGAATGTTGATGACGGCCGGATTGCACCTGGCGTCGGCGTCCGCGTGAACGGCAGGAAATTGTCCTGGTACGTCGTGAACGCCTCCACATACTGCATCGGCGGCAAATAGAGGCTGGCACCATAATCGATGACATATCGCGCAAACGCACTGGCACGGGTGGCCTGATTCCCGTCGACATTGCCAAACGGTCCCGCGACGCGACGCTCGACATTGAAGCCCAGTTGCGTCTTCGGATGCGGCCAGTGATCCAAAAGGCCATCCGCACCAATCACAATATCGCGGTAGTCGGTGCGGTATGCGGCGTAGACGCCGCCGTTGAAGATCTGAGTGCGATATGCGGCGGCACGGACGCCGATCATGGTGCTGCGGACATACCAGGGATCCTGATAGAGAGCCCCGCCAACCCACGCCCCGCCGCCAATGTTCCAGCGGTCGAAATCGTTGGTGAGATCCGTCTCATTCAGCATGGTGTAGAGCGGTGTAAAATTGATCCTTGGCTTGCTTCCTGAGTGATTATTGGCGGGGTTTCTGTCAATGAGTACATGGTCGGGGTCGATCACGGCCCGAGCCACTTTTTCTTCGACGGTCGCAAACACAAGCACTGTGCCATCGGGTTGGGTGCGAACCTTAACATCCTCATCGTCGATCTCGATGCCAGGACCAATCGGGATACGAGTCGAAATCACCGTGCCGTCGGCACGCTCGAATCCCAACATCGTCATTTCATTGATCGTACCGACTTGGCGGGCCTCGACCATGACGACGTGTCGACCAGATTTCATGGCTGGAGCGGGCAGCCACATGGCATTAGCTTTCAGTTCTCTCGCAGTAATTGTCTGGGCCACGAGCGGTGGATCGAAGTAACCGCTCATTACCGAAGGCTGAACAATGTCTGTCTTAAAGCTCAATAGCTTCCAATCGGTGGTTTCCTTCCCATAAACCCAATCGTCATAGAACTGGGTCCAGTTCTGCCCCGTGTAGGTTTCGAGTTCATTCTGAAACGCGGCCGCACTGAGCACTTCAAATGAATATTTCTCCACGGTGTCATGCATGAAATCCATGAACGCCGCTTCGCCCATGCGGGCTTCGATCATGCCGAAGACCTTCGAGCCACGGTCATAGGCACCATTGAACAAACCGATCAAATGCCCGAAGCTCGGCAGTTCCCCGGCGGCGGTCTTCAACTGATTCTTGCCAATAGCACTGTACATGCTGCCATAGCGATAGTTTTCGCGATTGATATTGGGCAGCCATTTCAATTCCTTCGGCCAGTGCATGAAGGGATTGTTTTTGTCGCCGTGCTTGCGGTCGAGCATCCGGTGCGTGAAATAGGTCGCGGCTCCCTCATCCATGAAGGTTTCCGCATAGCCGTTGGTGCCGACGAGATTGTACCACCACTGATGGCAGGTTTCATGACTGACGAGATACTCCACATAACCACTGGCCAGGTGCGGCGCGCCGAAGACGCGTTCGTCAATCAGCACCAACCCGGCACATTCATTGCCGTTCCATCCGAAGAACGATTCCGCGATGGTGAACTGACTATAGGGATAGTCGCCAAACCAATCAGAATAGACCGGGATTGCATCCGCCACAAACTCGAGTAGCTTCTCTGCGTAAAAATTGTGCTTCTCGAACGCCAGGCATTTCAAGGTGATCGCTTTGCCGCTTTTGAGGCGGATCGATCGCACGGTTTCCTTATACGCCGGGCTGCAGACAATTGCGAAATCGCGGCCGAGGAACGGTTGCGTCACCAGCGTTGTCGTGCCGTCGGCATTGAATGTTTCACTCTTCACCTGCGCACTGCAGGCGAGTTTCTCTTCGCAGGGCAACGTGATCGAAGCGGTGTAGTGCCCTGCTTCATTCCAGAACGGCTGATGCCACGGCACGAATGGCATCGCATGCCAGCCGCAGTCGTCGTAGTACGCCACCACGGGCAGGGCGTTGGTGAGATAGTGAATGCCCTGCCAGTAACCCCAGCGGCCCTGCTTGTTGGGCAATGTGATAGTCGCGTCGAGTTCGACGCTGACGCTCTCACCCGGCCCCACGGCTTTTGGCAGCTTCACCGTGAACGCAGTCGGGTTGTCGTGCTGATAGAAGTATTCGAGGAAGTCAGTCGCCCCGGTGAGCTTGACCGTGTGCAGCATGCCGGCTCGGCCATGCTTGTCGATGCCGTCGCGGGGATTGAGCCGCAGCAGCTCCAGCGTCTTCGCCAGCAGAAGGTAATCGCCTTCCGGAATGCTGTAGTGCGGGTAGAAATTGATCACCAGTTCTGACGTCGGCGTCTGGGTGCGGTTGGTCCAGGTGATGGCTTGCGTGAAGTGAGCGTGGTGCTGAGCGGTATCGAGCCGGAGTTTCACATCGTAGCGCGGTAGCGTGGTCGTGTCGGCCCGTGCGAACGGCGACAGCAGAATGAGCGCAAGGATGACCAGCCGCGGCACAGGACGATTCCCTACGGAGACAGCCGGTCAATATCGACAAACAACTGTTTTGAAAAGATGAATTCAGCGAAGTTCACGACAGAGAAGTCACAAAGACAGCATTTTTGCTTCTCTGTGACTCCTCTATGGTTCTCGGTTTCTCTGTGGCCGCTCTTGCTTTAGAGTTTTGCTGCTTTGCGAAGGGCTTCGGCCTTGTCGGTCTTTTCCCAGGTGAAATTGGCCAATTCGCGACCGAAGTGACCGTGCCGAGCCGTTTCGCGGTAGATCGGGCGACGCAGGTCCAGAGTCTTGATGATGCCTTCCGGCGTGAGCTTGAAGTGCTCGCGGATCAGATTCACGAGCAGTTCCGCCGTCACACCTGGAGCGAAGGTGCCTTCGCTGCTGACCCAGATATTCAGCGGGTCGGGGTAGCCGATGGCGTAGCTGAGTTGCACTTCGCAGCGCTGGGCCAGCTTGGCGGCGACGATGTTCTTGGCGATGTAGCGGCACATGTATGCGGCACTGCGGTCCACTTTGGTCGGGTCCTTGCCGCTGAATGCACCGCCGCCGTGGCGACCGCGACCGCCGTAGGTGTCCACGATGATCTTGCGACCGGTGAGCCCGGAATCGCCGTGCGGCCCGCCGACGAGGAAGCAGCCAGTGGGGTTGATATGGCAGGCGATATCGTCGCCCATCAGGCGGCTGGAGTTCTCGCCGGGCTTGATCGAGATGAACTTGCCCTTGATGAGGTCCTTCCGCTCAGACTCGAGCACAGGCCAGATCAGCTTCTCGACGAGTTCGTCGCGTGCCGATTCGTTGAAGGTGTCGCGACTGTCGATGCACGACATCACGCTGCGGTCGTGCTGCGTGCTGAGCACGAGCGAATGAATGCGGTGGGGAGTACCGTCGGCGTTGTATTCGATGGTGACCTGGCTCTTGGCGTCGGGTCGCAGCCACTTCAGTTTGCCGCTCTTGCGAAGCTCGGCGTGCTTCTCCACGAGGCGATGTGAGAGGTGGATCGCCAGCGGCATCAGGCTCTTGGTCTCGTCGCAGGCGAAGCCGAACATCATCCCCTGATCGCCGGCACCGCCGGTGTCGACGCCCTGGCTGATGTGCGGGCTCTGGGCATGAAGCCGGCAGTCGACCTGCACATGCTCCGCGGTGAAGCCGATCTCTTCGCGCTCTTCGATCGTCTTGCCGACATAGCCGATTTCTGTGACCACTTCGCGAACGAGCCCGTCCACAACCTGCCTTGTGAGCGGGGCTTTGGTCGTGATCTCCCCGGCAATGACGGCGAGGTCCGTGGTCACCAGCGTTTCGCAGGCCACGCGGCTCATCGGATCGTGGGTCAGACAGAAATCGAGCACGGCGTCGGACACCTGGTCAGCCACCTTGTCCGGGTGGCCCATGCTGACAGATTCACTGGTGAAGAGATAGCGGTCGGCGCTCACGTTAAACGTCCTCAGTGCGGTGCGTAGTGCAAGCGATGATTGTATTGGCGTGCGACGGAATCGGCATCACAGCCCCAGTCGCGGCAGCATCGCTTTCAGGATCTCGCGGTCGCCCGCTGGCCGCTTGGGGTTCGTGGGGTGCGTGTCGTCGCAGTCGAGCCAGCCACGGAGCTTGAGGAACATGGCTGCGGTATGCTTGTACGCCGGCACCGGGTCGCGGAACGCGAAGTTGCCGAGGTACTGCAGGGCGTCGTTGAGCTCATAGAAGCCGGGATCGCCGGCGGCCCACAGTTTGTCTCGCTTGGCGAACAGGTCCGGGGCCATGGTGCTGAGGCCGAGGAGGTAGTCGCTGCCGTACATGACCATGTCGATGGCGAGGTCGTTGCCGGTGAAGCCTTTGAAGTCGGGGCGGATCTGGTCGCGGAGTTGCAATCGCTGCCATTCGAGGTCGCGGCTGAGCGAAGAGTGCTTGGCACCGAGGCAGGCCTTGATTTTCATTAGTTCGCGGTAGACATCGAGCGAGTAGATCTTGCCGAACGGGGCGAACATGGTGCCAAGCTCGAAGCCGATAAACTCGTACTGACGGCCGAACCGTTCATAACTGGCGATGAGAGCGTCGTCGTTTTGTTCGGTGAGGCCGTAGCTTTGGAAGATGACCGGGGTGCCGCCGTGTTGCGTAATTTCGTGGATGGCCCGTGCATAAGCGTCGGCGTTGAAAGCGGCACCCGGGGTATCCCCGACGAACGCGCCGGCCACGAATTGCCCGATGCCGATCAGTTTCTGCGTTCGACGCAAGACTTGCAATTTCGTCTCATCATCGAGCAAATTGCCGAATCCCGTGTCCATGTTCACCGCGGGCGTCAGCCCCGCTTCTGCGGTCCGCAGCACGTGGGCATCGAACGCCTTCCAGTCGATCTCGCCGTTGGCCTGGAATGGCAGCAAAATCGCGGATATGCCGGTGATCGCCCGCTTCGGCTGGATCATCGCGAGGGGATCGACCACGGCGTTTCTCTCTTTACTTACTTCAGAGCCGACGTTAGAATATGGATGCGATGCACACACTGTTCGCCATCCTGTTCGCGTTTGCCAGCGTGCTGGGTCCGTGGCTCTGCTGTTGTGCACCGATGCGGTTCCTGGCGGAGTGCTCGACCCCTGTCGAGGTCGACGCGGAGTACGAGTGCCCATTCTGCAAGACCGCGAAGCCGGAAGCACCCAAGCCCGAACGGAAGCACCCCTGTCCGTGCACGACGCAGCCGTTGCCCGAAATGGTGGCGACCGATGTGAAGGCCGTGACAGTTTCCGATGTTGCTTCGCCCGTCCATTTGACGATATATGTGGTGCCGTTGGAGAGCGTGGGGATCGACGCGGTCGTTGCCGCGGTGGTGGCGAATGAGTTGCCGTTCCTTCCCGCCAAGACTCGGCTGCGCGTGCATCACGTCATGCACTGCTAGCAGTCAGCGCCACCGGCGTCACTAACACTCCCAAACCTCACAATTTCAAAACCCAAACACGGAGACATTCCATGTCCGCGAAGATTATTGCCTTGATTGTCGGCGCCCTCGGCCTCGGGTTTACCGGGACCTATTTCGGCACCAGCGGTGGCGGCAACTGCAGCGGCGGTTGCCCCATCAGCAACCTCTTCAGCAGCGAGAGCAGCAACACGTCCACCGACTGCTGCAATCCTGCCAGCGAGTGCTGCACCCCGCCACAAGCCTGCTGCGGCGAGGCGAAGGTGAAGACCGCCACCGTCAGCACGGAATCGAATTGCCCGCACGGCTGCTGCTTTGAAGGCTCGTCCTGCTGTGCCGATCCCGCTGCATGCCCGCACGGCTGCTGCGGTGCAAACGCCGATTGCTGCACCACGGTCAAGAAGAAGTAACCACACGTGACTTGTTCACCAAAGCCCAGCCGTTGCAACGGCTGGGCTTTGTTTTTTTTTCGGTGCGGTTTAGACTCGGTAGCATGAACGAACTCTCTCTGGTCACCGGCGGAGCCGGTTTCATTGGCTCGCACCTTGTGGACGAACTTGTCCGCCGTGGCCGCATCGTGCGTGTCTTTGACGATTTCAGCACCGGGATGCGGACCAACCTCGATCACCATCGGCCCGGCAGCGTGGAGATCGTCGAAGGCTCACTCACTGACCCGATCGCGGTGAATCGTGCTGTCCGCGGGGCGGGCGTGATCTATCACCTGGGTGCACTGGCTTCGGTCGCCCGCAGTGTGGAGACGCCACTCGTCTCGCACGCTGCCTGTGCGACCGGCACGCTGAATCTGCTCGATGCCGCGCGACAACTCGGCGTGCGGCGTGTGGTCTATGCGGGAAGTTCCAGCGCCTATGGTGGAGCCGCGTGCGGGCATCACGGTCAGAACACCGATCTCATGCCCACCGCCAAGTCGCCATATGCCGCCGCCAAGCTCGCCGGCGAACTCTACATGCAGGCCTTCGCAAGCTCCTACGGCCTCGAAACCGTGCGGCTGCGATTCTTCAACATCTTCGGCCCCCGCCAGCGCAGCGACAGTCCCTACAGCGGCGTGATCGCGCTCTTCGTCGCGCTAATGAGTCGGGGGGAATCGCCTGTGCTTCACGGCGATGGCGAGCAATCGCGCGATTTCACCTATGTGGCCAACGCCGTGCAGGCATTGCTGCTCGCCGCCGAGGTGCCCGAAGTCAGCGGCAACGTCTACAACGTCGGCACCGGCGCGACCGTCACCGTCCGGCAGCTGGTGGACACACTCAACGAGATCCTCGGCTCGGATGTGGAGCCGGTCTTCGGCCCGCCGCGGACGGGGGATGTCAAGTTTTCGAAAGCCGACATCCGCCGCACGCGGAGCGAGTTGCACTACGAGCCGCAGGTGAGTTTCGAGGATGGTCTGCAGGCAACCGTAGCGTGGTACGCCGAGACGCTGGGCGGTATCAGAAAGTTGCAACGCGCGGGATAACACGAGGCCGGACCGTAAGGGCGGGTTTCGCAACCCCCTCCCTTATACGCTTCCCAGATTTTAGCATCCTTTGCTCTTGCGCTTTCTGTGGCGTCGGGTTAGGCTCGGTCTCCTTCCGACCGGAGCCAGGCCATGCGGGTCGTCGACCATCACTCCGTTGCGGACCTGCGGCGACTCATCCGC
>JBGSSZ010000515.1:0-5340 GCA_041736785.1 Limnoglobus sp. | reverse complement strand
AGTCCGCGGCGTGAGTTGCAGCAGCCACGGCGTCGGGCGGGTCGGCGATGGCGCCGGCTCAGGCAGCACGGCATTCGGTGACTGATAATCCTCCGCCAGCAGGGCCGCCAGCACATCCGCGGTCTTCGGTCGGGCCGCCTCGTCCTTCGCCATCATCTGCAGGATCAGTGTCTCCAGCCAGCCCGGCACGTCGGGACTGGTCATGCGGATCGGTTGCGGAATCTGCGTCTGATGTGCGAGGATCTTGTCAACCGCGTTGCCATCGGGAAATGGAATCCGACCTGTCAGCAAGAAATAAAGCGTGCAGCCGAAGCTGTAGACGTCGCCGGCCTCAGTCCGCAGCGTGGGGGAGTTCAAGGTCTCGGGCGCGGCGTAATCGAGCAGATTGATTGCGGAGTTCGCCGTCGAGATCGTGTCGAGCATCGACTCCTCGTCGGCGATGTTTTCCGACAAAACCGCGCCGATGCCGAGGTCCAGAATACGGGCTTGTCCGTCGTTACCAATGAGGATATTAGAGGGCTTCAGCAGACCATGCGAGACGCCATGAGAACTGCACAGGAGCAATCCTTCGGCGACTTGTGCGGCGATGCGGACCGTGACGTCGCCGGGCCGCGGTCCGCGGGCCTGCACGATCTGGGCGAGCGTTTGACCCACGACAAAGGGCCAAGCCAGATAGTGGGCTCCTCCGGAGGTATCGACATCCACGAACGGCACCACCGCCGGATGAGCCGGAAGCTCGGCGAAGGTCTGCACCTGTTGCTTGGCGACGTGGACATTCCACAGGCTGCGGAGCGGCAGGACCTTGACGGCGTAGCGCTTGCGATCGGAACGGCCAATGGCTTGAAAGACGGTGCCGAGGCTGCCGCTGCCGATCGGCTCGACCAGCAGATACGGCCCGAGAGCCAGGCGGTTGGCCTGACCCGCCAGAGTCCGCTCGGCCTGATAGTTGGAGAGCAGCCCGGCTTCGACGAGGAACTGAGCGAGGGCCGGGGCATCGTTGGGACCACGCTGGGTGCGGAATTCCGACAGATACGGGCTCAGCTGCAGCGGTTCGAAGATCCGCGCAGCCACAAGCGAATCCGACAGCCATTGGGCGGATCGCGGAGACGACAGACTCGGACTCACAGCAGTCATCTGGCTCGCCGACAAGGGGGTGGCCTACTATAGTTCGCGAAGTAGTCGTCCACAACACTGCCCGGCGGATTCAGTTCCGTGTCGGCAGTGGAATCGCCCCGGTTTCCCGCAAGCCGAGGCCGGATAAAACGTATTCCCTGATAGAAGCAGGATTGCGGGAGAAATCAGGGAAATCCGGGCGGGAAGGTGGATCCATCCCGCACCGAAACGCATCCAAGAACGTAGAATGTTCCAACCGCTGGGGATCGATCCCGGCGCCCACTGCGAAGGGGGAGTTGATCATGAAGAGTTCACCCAAACGCGCTTCCGACGCTCAAGGGAAGTCGAAGCGAAAAAATATCAATCTCGATCTGCCCACGGCCCGACAGATGCTGCCTTACGTCCGCAGTATTGTCACCGATGTCGTGCAGACCGCGTCCCGGCTCACCGAATTGAGTCCGGAGCAGGCCGTGCTCGAGGACTCCCGTCGCAGCCTGAACTGGTCGAACCGCCAGCGCCGCTACCACGTGCAGGATGAGATTCAGCGGGCTCAGGCGAATCTGCTTTTGGCCGTGTCGGAGCTCGACGCCCTCGGTGTGAAGCTCGCCGATGAAAACAACGGTGCTGTGGAGTTTCCCACCCGGATCAATGGTCGCCCCGCGGCGTTCAGTTGGCAGCTCGGCGAAGACGCCCTGCGGTTCTGGCGCTACACCGGTGAGGAGCTTCGCCGGCCAATCCCTGTCGACTGGCACTCCGGCGGCACCGTCAGCCGCTACCGCTCCGAGCCCTAATTTTCCCCGGACGTTTGCATCGGCGCGAATTTGACCTAGGTTTCGGCAGCTTGGCTACGACATCAGAGTCGGTGCAAAGCTCGCGACACACGTCGCGGAACTCCAGTTGGCTTTACCCGTTCCGAGGGGGGAACGGATGAAGTGCACCAAGCTGCCGGAAGGATGAACGGGACCGGAACGCACGCTTGGTACCGGGCACCCTTGGCGGGTGCCCGGTTTTTTCGTGCCCAGACCGAAAGAATTGTAACTGAGAAACGAAACGCGTTTCGTCAAAAAAACCTAACATTTCAGCCAGATTCGCCGCATTTCATTGACTGTTCGTTGCAACCCTGTTACAACCGTATGAGTTCATACAAACCACACAGTCGCTTTCGACTGTCCTTGGCGGCGCTGCCGCTTTTGAACTCACCACCCTGTTTCATTCTTTCTTTGGAGCCGTCATCCATGTCCAGTCGCACCCTGAATCGTCTGTACGGTCGCGTCTATGGTTGGTTCGATTCGAAGGAGGCCCGCGAGGTCAGCACAGCGGTACCCCCCAACCTGAACAACCGGGCCCGTCTGACGGTGACAGCGTTTGAAGACCGCATCGTGCCCGCCGCATTCGCGGTCACGGACTTCACCGACAACGGCGACAACATTACACCGACCCCCGGCTCGCTGCGGGCGGCCATCGTCGGCCTCAACGCCTCACCCGACGCCGTCAACACGATTACCTTCACCACGGCGACAGCACAGACGATTTCGCTGAACACTGTGGAAATGCCCTCGATTGCTAAGCCGGTCACCATCACGGGTGTGGTCGACACCGGCAACAATCTAATTACCATCGACGGCGGCGCGTTCCTGAACATCTTCGACACCACCGCCGCAGCTGCCACCGACACCATCACTTTCGACAAGTTGAACCTGTTCAACGGCAACAACCAGATCAGCAGTGGCGGCGCCATCCACATCGGCGACGAAATTGTCAATATCTCGAACTCGCTGCTGCAGAGCAATCAAGCATTGACCAATGGAGGAGCGATCGCCATCGACGCCGCGGGCGTGGTGACGATTACAAACTCCAACATCAGTGCCAACACGGCTCTCGGCAATGCCTTCCCGAACGGCGGCGGCGGCATCTTCGCCGGGCCCGGCGGCACGCTCACACTCTCCAACACCACTGTGAGCGGCAACGGCGGCAACTTCGGCGCCGGCATCAGCACCCAGGCGAACACCAAACTCACCAACACCATCGTCGACAATAACTCCGCAACTCTCTTCGCGACCAACCGCGGTGCCGGCATCTGGCACGGCGGCGGCACGCTCTCCGTGACCGGTGGCTCCGTCTCGGGTAACAGCCAGACCGGCGCCTTCGGCGGCGGCTTCTACCTCGCCTCCGACAAAGACGTCACCATCACCAACGTGACCATCAACGGCAACAGCGCCAGCGTGCTCGGCGGTGCCATCAATGCCTTCCACGATCCGGCGGGACCCACCGTCACGATCACAGGTTCGACACTCTCTGGCAACACTGCCCAGCGCGGCGGGGCCATTTCCACTCGCCAGAGTGCGGGCGACCTGACGTTCAACATCATCGGATCCACAATCACGGGTAACAACTCCCCCGCGAGCGGCGGCTCAGCGATCTACTTCTCCAACTTCGCCAACGGTGGAACAGTCACCTCGCTGATCGACTCCTCCACCTTCTCGAACAACACGGGCACCGGCGACGGCACCGTCGCCATCATCGGCAACGCCGCCACCGGCACTAACATCACTGTCAACAACAGCACCTTCAGCAACAACACCACATCGGGACGTGGGGCGGGCATACATAGCTCAAACGGTACTAGTGTTTCGATCAACAACTCGACGCTTTCCGGCAATACGTCCACGGGTGCTGGTGGTGGTGCCCTCTACACCGTTGGTTCGACGGATGTCTCAATTACCAATAGCACGCTGTCGAACAACAAAGTCGCTGTGAACGGTGGTGCGATCCGCTTCACTTCCAACACCAAAGCGATCAACATCAGCAACAGCACGATTGTCAATAACATCTCCACCAACAATACTACCGCATCGGGCCAGGGCGGCGGCGGCATCGCACTCAGCACCAGCAGCAGCAGCACGCTGACTCTGAACAGCGTTGTGCTCTCCGGCAACAGCTCCAGTGCCGCGGGGGGTTTCAACGATCTCTCTGTCGCACCCAGTAACACGATTGTCGCCAACAATTCAATGATCGGATCCAGCAACGGACACACTCCGGTGCTGACGAAGTCTTCGATGCCGACGGCCGGCACGAATATCGACTACACCAACGGCACTCCGGCAGCCAATTTCGCCGCAACGGGATTGGCAACGTTGGCCAACAACGGCGGCACGGTCGAGACCCACGCGATCACGGCCGGCAGCCCGCTCATCGATGCGGGCATCAACCCGCTCGCACTGCTCACCGATGCCCGCGGTGTCGGCTTCCCGCGCGAAATCCCCACCGGCAAGACCGACATTGGCAGCTACGAATTCAACCCGCCGCCGGTCCCGACGGCAGCACCGACCGTGGCCTTCTCCAACATCACCACGATCAATGGTGGATTCACCAGCAACTATACTTTCAGCGTGACCTACACCGCCCCGCTCGGCAGCAAGATCACCACCGCGACCATCGGTCTGGATGACCTGACTGTCACGGGCCCGGCTACGCTCAACCCCACGAGCTTCTCGTTCACCGATCCAAACGGCGATCAGTCCAAGATCATCGCGCAGTACACGATCCCGGCCAATCCCGCCGGGTTGTCCACCTGGGACAGTCTCGACAACGGTATCTACACCGTGACGATGAATGCCAACAAAGTGGGCGCAGCCAATGGTTCCTTCGTCGCCACCTTCCCGCCGGTGGGCTCGTTCACCGTCGATGTCGGCCGCAAGTATCTGATCACCAGCAAGAACGACAGCGGTGCGGGCACGCTTCGCGAAGCGATCGCCAATGCCGCAGTCGATACTCCGACGGCGCTCGATCTGCTCAACTTCGACACCACGACGCCGGGGTCGGACTTCTTCAACGCTCCCGCGACGACGATCAGCTTGACCACGGCTCTGCCGATCACCAGCGACATGTACATCAACAACGGCTTCCTGGCCGCTCCCACTGTCGCCGTCACGCTGAACCAGACCGGCGTGGGCGCAGGCGTCGTCAACTTCAGCGATGCCGCAACCACCACGATCACGGCTCAACTCGGCAACTTCACCATCAGCGGCGGGACGTCGCAGATCGGTGCCGGGCTCTTCGTGGGCGTCAACGACAACCTGACGCTGCTGAACAGCTCCGTGAGCGGCAACGGTGGAGCCACCACGCTCAACGGCGGCGGCATCTACGCTGACGCCGGCGCTTCGCTGAGCATCACCGGCAGCACGATCTCCGGAAACACCGCAACCGACGACGGCACCGGCGCCTTCG
>JBGSSZ010000429.1:0-18371 GCA_041736785.1 Limnoglobus sp. | reverse complement strand
GCCGGAAAGCGGGGTGGTAAGGAAAGTGAAAGACGCGAAGTTCCGCCCTTAAGGATGAGGGCCAAGGTGATCCCACGCCCGTAACGGCCAGTGTCACGCCGGCTACAAACGCTGAAATCGTCGCTTATTTAAGGCCTAGAGCGACTGCTACAATCATTGATGTTGGCCAACTGGAGGCACACGGTCATGAGGGATTTGAACACTGGGCGACTCCTAAACAGGGGGATGGTACAACACACTACGGCAATTCGCCGATGGTATCGCCAGCGTTTCGAGTCGACAGTGCTGGCATGATGCCTGAGGCGGAGTAGGGTAGGAACTGCACGCTTCCGTCTGCGAAGGCAAAGCTGCACCCGCGCGGGTGGTAACTCCAGAAATTGTCGTAGTTGCACATGTTCGGCTGCTTGAATGGCTGGCGATACACGGCGGGCAACGGACAAGGGTCTCCCGGATCGCCGATGAACGTATTGCCAAACACCGACTGCGTCAAAGCAGTCCCAGCGACCACAAGCTGCGAACAGGAGTTGAAAGCAAAATCCTCATTCACCGCCGCATACCACGTCCCGGATTGGGCGGCAATCCCTCCACTGGAGTTACCCCACGCCGTGTACCCTATCTCGCCGATCAGGAGCGTATTTGCGAGTCCGTCCGTCACGTGAGCCGGCTTGACGTTCGAGCGCCAGTATAAAATGCCTTCCGCGTTCGGATCGCCAGTCATTTCTGAGCCCCTCATGATAGGCCGGTCAATCCCGCGCACGCCGCGATAAGTCGTTACGGGGAACGGCGGAGCCTCGCCCTCGAACTGAAGGTATTTGGGATCCGACGGACAAGTGAGCTGAGGAACGGGATGATCTCGCATTAGGGGCCAAGTTCTTGCCGTCGAAAACGGATGGATGCCGTCATAAAGTGCCTGCTGCTCCAGGAACGGCAGCAGATGCGTGTGCCAGCTGCAAAAACGCAGATTCCTCGGCTCGGTCCACTTGTGATAGTTCAGCATGCCCGGTCGCATGCGGTCGCCGGTGGCACCCAAGCCGGGTGGGAACTGGCCGTATTGGTTTTCAAAACTGTGCATTGCCAACCCCATCTGCTTGAGGTTATTCGCGCACTTCGCTTTGTTCGCAGCTTCGCGGACCTTTTGAATCGCAGGCAGCAACAAGCCAATCAGCACCGCAATGATGGCGATCACTACCAGCAGCTCAATCAGTGTGAACCCGAATCGTCGAATAGAAGCCATGACAGCCTCCCTGTGGAGTGGGGTGACGAGATTATCGCTCACACCACAGCATAACAGGTTTGCAGATCATAATTCCGTAGAGATTCGCTGTCAACGAAAATCTGAGTCGATAACGGAAAATAGTGGCGACGCATTTGTTTTCCCGGTCATGCTTCGCAGGGATTTAAGTAGCGTGGCGTGCCGCCGATTTCCCTTTTGGACCTCGTAGACACGGAGCAGTATTTTGTGTGATTCAGAAGTGGGCTCGCCTCGGGCCGAGAACCTCTCAGTTAGCAGCCCGTTGCTGTATTGAGCTTTTCCCCATCATTTGTTTTCAAACTGCGAAGGGGTAGTCCACACGTGTTCCGCAACTCTCAGCTGGTGTTATCCATGCTTGCGTTCGGGACCGCCAACCCCTTTTGATATATGTCAGCCACCACCACAGCCAAATGTCCGGCGCTGGCATGCGGCCGGCCCCTTGCAGCACTTTCGGCTTCCCGACACCTGTCAAAGCCAGGTTCTTCTGCGATCATCGACCGCTCGTGACCACCGGACCGTCGATCTCCAGAGTGCTCATGCCGATCTCGCGAGATGACGCCGGCGCACGAAGCAGATGTCAGCCGTGAGTTCGGCCAGGTTTCGGCGCTAAGTCCGAGCCGAGAATGAGGGACGGGGCGCAGTGGCGTGCGGCTTGATCGCCACACTTTGATTCCGAAACAATCCAACGTTCGGCAGGTAAATGCGATTGGCCTCGTATTCGAACGTGTCGTAGTGTTCTCGCAATTCCCAGATAAATCGCACTGTCCTTCCTACGGAGCCCGCATGGACACCATCGACCGACCGCAGCGTCTCGACCGCACGAAAGCCCTAATCGGCGAAGTCGAGAGCGAGCTTGAGAAGCGCCAGTCGCCGACCAAGGTGCTTGAACAGATGCGGAAGAGCGCGCTTTCCGACCTTCGGAAAGAACTGTCCGGGCTTGCCGAGGTATTAGGGACGACTCGCCACCGGTTGATCTTCATCGGCCGGGTGAGTGTGGGCAAGACGACGGCGATCTGCCACCTAGTCGGACTCACCGCCGAGCGGGACAAGAAGAAGCCGACGAAGAGCAACCCGGATCGGACGGTACGTGTCACTGAAGACTTGATGGCAACCGGGTCCGGCTTCACCACCCTCTGCGAAGTCGTGGTGAAGCCCGCCGAGGTGAACAAATTTGAGATCGACCCCTACGCGCGGAACGAAGTCGAACGGACGATCGACGACTTCTGCGTGAACACGTGGGGCAAGGTCTATCCTGATAGTGTGGAGGGAGGACAGAAGGCGGCGGGCGGCGAACCGCCGAGTTTCCCAAACGAACTGGTTCGCGCGGTCCGGAACATGGTCAAGCTGCCGAGCGGCGAGCGGAAGGAAGACGACGCGGCGATCAAGCTGGCCCGCGAGTTCGGCCCGGCGGAGTATGAACAGTTCCGAACGCGTGTCGTCCAGTTTGCAAACCTGGACGCTCGAACCCAGACCGTTTACTCTTGCCCGGTTGGTGAAGCCGACCCTAAGGCGTGGATCAAGAAGACGTTTGATGACCTCAACTTGGCCCGGCTGGACACTGTCTCCATCCCCAGGCAGATCACGCTCTGCGTCGATTCGAAGCTGCTCTCTCCGCATATGGACCGGGTGGCGGCGGTCGTCGATACGCGCGGCGTGGACGCTTCGCAGTTCAACCGGGAAGACCTGGACCGGCACATCCGCGAGGACAAGACGGCGCTTTGCGTCCTGACCGAGCGGTTCGGCACGGTGCCGACGGAAGTCGCGCCACTACTCGCCCGCCACATTACCCCGGAGCAGCCGCATGCCCTGTCAAAATTTGTCCTGCTCGTCATCCCTCGCGGGAGCGAGCCGGAGAACACCCAGGCGGAAGGCGGAACTATCGGTGACCGCAAGCGGGGAATCAACTACCGCCGGATGCAGGTCGAGGAGACGCTCGCCGGTCGGGGCATCAACGGGATGAATCTGTTGTTCTACGACCCGCTGCAACACTTCGAGGCCGGGGCTGACAACACGATGCGGGCGGACAGCGACCCCACCGACGTTGATACTGAGCGAGATGATGTATGGTCCGCGTTCTCGGCAGCGATCGGTCACCGTGAGGACACGATTTGGGAGCGGGTAGAGCAGATCGGCAGTAGCCTGAATAAAATCCGCGAAGGAAAGGGGCTGAACGAAGTGGAGGAAATGCTGGTGAAGGAGACCAAGCCAAAAGTCGCCGAATACCGGCACGTCCCGTTCGCCAACGCCGACCGTTTTCTCGAAGCGTACCGCGGGCTGTGGGACGGCCCAGCCAAGCGCCCCGCCCCGTCACTCCGGGCAACCAACAACCGCTTCGGCGTCTACCCGCACAAGGACATCGACATCTACTACGACGCGGTGCCTATCACCGAGGCCCTGGTGCGGAAGGCGTATTCGGGGTCGAAAGAGGCCGTTCTTGACATCATCCGGTCTGTCAGCAAGGACTCTAAAGAAGGCTCGGAACTCCGCGCACTGCTCGGCGTTTTGGAGAAGCGGATCGACTCATCGTTCGAGGAAATGGTTCGGAGTGTCGCCACACACATGCAGGATCACCTATCAAAAACCGCCTTCTTCCCCCAGAACTCGACAAACCAATTCTGGACCGAAGTACAAGGACGCTACGGCAAGGGGAGCGGTTACCGCGACGACGTTCTCGACATGTATGCTGATCGACTCGAAGGCCACGAAGACGAACTGAAAGCTGCGGCCCTCTCCCGCTGGCAATCGCTCGTGATCGATCCCGTCCTGGAATACCTGGGATGAGGACAGACCGTGGCGGTAACGTTTCTCGATGTTCCTTGCTTCAGGTACCTGTGCAGAGACTTGTCGGCCCGGCTTTGCGTCAAGGCTGGATCAGACGGGGGGCAGCTAGTTTACTGCCCGATCCGGCAGGGAAATTACGTCCTGACGCCTGAAGAGCATGTCCGGCAGGCGCTGATCTGGTTCCTCACTCAGGGGGCGGGGAGCGCTTCAGCATGGGGTGAACGGGTTTCCCTGCTCGTTGAAAGAAGCTCGCTCGACGTGTCAGTGTATCACCTGCCGAAGTCCGCCGAATCCCGCTTCTCCCCACAACTGCCCGTCGTGTTTTTCGAGACGAAACGAATCGAGCGGGACTCGGACGACGACGTGGCCACCGACGCCCAGCTTCAGGGGTATATGGTCCGCGAGCGGTGCCGATCCGGATTCATCTTCAACGGCAGGCAGGCGGCTTGGCTATCCCTCGGCGGGGAGTTCATCGCCCCCGTTTGGACAAAAACTGCGATCACTGATCTATCGGAAGCCGAATCGCGCATCACGCAGGCCGCAGATGTAATTTCCAGATATGCAAGCGAATGCGAAGTCACCTTCGCCTTGGCTGCTGGCGGTGACTTCGACGCTTTTGTCACACTTGTGGCAGACTTCGGGAGCAATGCCGGGTTGACGTTCTCGCTTTCCGTGCGGACCGCCGGGAGCATCGGGCCGGTGAGAGCGTTCAGCCTCAAGGTTACGGCACCGGGATTGGTCACCTACCGGATTCGCGGCGCCGGCGTGAAGCATCGGCTTGAGTTGACAAATGATGGTTTTCACGGGTTACGAGCTATCGAGCCTTTGGCGTGATGGCATGACGATTGCCGCCGCGGCTTAACTGCCCGCTGCACTCTCCTCCCAGCAATCGCACACCATTCAGTACAGCAACACACCGCCCGACAACCCGCGTTCACCACGGGCGCGGGCAGAGCTGACTCCGGTCCAGGCTTCCACATATGCAACCGGGATCGCCCCGACATCTGCCGGTGCCACACCCCGGCTCGCCGCTGTTGGGCATCGGCACAGGCAAGGACCTGCGTTTCTGTCAGCGGCGGACCTCACCGGACGCACATTTTTCATCCTGAGCCTCGGCCCCGGTGATTGGACCGGCCCGCTGAGCTTCCATCCCCTGCAGGAACACGGCATCGTTCATCGCATCCGTCGCGGTCCGAGGCCGTGGCGGATTGATCGGCGGGTTGGCCGGTAGCGGTGCTGGCGGAGCATCGGACATCGGAGCAGTGAGTCCCGGCGCCGGTGCCGGAGGCATGCCCATCGCCGCCGGATCAACTCCGGCCGGGGGTTGTCCGGGGTTCGGACCGTTCATCATCGGGTCCGGAGAGCTTACCGGCATGGGCGGAGGTGCAGCGGCCATTGTCCCAGGCTGTGGCTGTGTGGGGAAAACTCCCGGCCCCATACCCGGGGCCGGGGGCGCTACAGAAGTGACACCAGAGGTGGGTGGAAGGCCCCCAACATTGGCTTTCTTGGTCTTTTGTGACCCGGAATAGGCCCCAGGATCGCCGGAGACGCCCCCTAATGCGTTGTAGAGACCCTGAAGCAACCACGTTGGCTGCGCCGCCAGCGGGACTCTACGGGCCATCTGGGAGGCCTTCTGGGCGAACTGCTGAATGCCTGCCATTGTGGCAGGTGCCTGGGTGGGTGGGGTGATGTCGTCCTGGTAGTGGCATCGTCCTTGGCGTGAGTGTTGTCTGCGCCAAACGCGACCCACGTTGTCATCTGAAAGCGGGGCAAGTCACGCCGCGTTACCCGCTTGCTTATTTTCCGCCGGTGCAGGGATGCGTTCCCACCACGCGTGCGAGCAGGATCGGCAGCGGTACTTTGTCTCGACGAATTTGCCCTCCGATGCCTCGACCGTCTTCCTCGCCCGGAACAGATAGCCTTTGTGCTCGCACTTCGGGCAGCAGCGATTGGGGCGCTCGAACGGCGTCATCTTGCGGGCTCCATGGACTTCGAGACAGAGGACTCGGGAGTATCGGCAAGCCGGGTGCCGAGGCTTGAACTTCTGTCACGCGCTACAGCTTGATCTTTCTCGTCATCCCGGTCGCCTCCTGGAACATCTCGTCGTGGCTGACCACCTGGAGCGTTTCGTCGTGGGCGCGAAGCCCGGTCTGCACCGCGTCGATTGAATCGACGTCCAGGTCGTTGGTCGATTCATCGAGGATCAGGAGCGGGGCAACACCGAGCACGCAGGCCAGCCGGGCCTGCGAGCTACCGGCGAATATTGCTGCTTGATTATGGGGACGACCGCGCTCCGCGCGGTCGTCATTTGTGGCATCTGCACCGTTCACTGACACCAGTTCATCTTCTCACAGTCCGACTCGTCGATCGACGATCAGCAGATCACAGACATCCAGCAACAGCGCGATCATCCGGTCGAGGCAGGTGCTGTTGTTGACCGGCTTCGAGTTCGCTGACGAGCGTCGCGGCCGTGGCGAACTTCATGCGCTGGCCCCGCCGCCACAGGACCAGTCCGATGGCGGTGACTTTGTGTGAACTCCCAGTGCATCGCAACCGGTCAGATAAGTCGAAGCTGTCAAATTCCTTGGGCACACCGAAGCCGACGCCGCGGATACGACTAGCAATGCCGTTGGCGGTGGTGTGACTTCGAGTTGAATCAACCCCCGTAAGCAATCGCACGGTTCGTCGCGGTCGGCGGTACACCGGGCGAGTATCTCACCCTCGACGCGCATGTTCAACAACCGCAATACATCAGGGAGCTTTGCAGCGAAACCGGAGCGTGGTCTTCGTCGTCGGCATCTCCTCGGGTGAAGAGTTGGTTGAAGCGGGCGAGGTCCGGCGTCGGCAATGCTGTGCCAAGAGTGTTCGGCGTCGGAGGTCGTGAGACACGTACAGCGTGTCGTTCAGCCGAGCAGGCGTTTGCGGCGACGGTGGAGTCATCGCAGGCCAAGCTTAGCGTCACCCCGTCTTTCATAGCGTCCAATAGTAGCTGGGTCAGAAGTCGTAGCACGCGGATGTAATGCTGGGCAAGTTCACAGTCCGTGAAGTACTTTCTGGGAGGCGGCCCAGTTCGATGAACACCAGTCCCGTGCGCCAGTCGCGAAAGACCGGTGCGTGATCGACTGTGCATCCAGGACCCGATCGTGCTTCGCGAAACTCCACAAGTGGGGCGGCAACGATGTGACTGTTGCTACCATCTCGACGCAGTCGACGAAGCCCTTCACCGTCACACTCGTGAGGACGCACTTCTCGAAGGATCGTGTCGGAACTGCCAGCACCGCGGTTCCCGTCCCGTTCGCAACGGACGCCGACGCTCTCATGCAGTGTGCCACAGCCCTGCTCGCGGACTTTGAGGCGGCGCATCCGCAGATGAGCGTTCAATTCCCTGGCTTTCACCAGCGGCACCCGCATCCACTCGCGGTTCACGATTCTCAATGTCTCCGGCGGCATCGTCGACACCGACCGCACCGACACGATGAGACCATGCCACGCCAGGGCCATTTCATGTGAATGCTCTTACGATCGCGGCCCGTGTGCAGATGGATCACTCCCATTGCCGGATTGTCCCGCCACGGTTCGTGCCGCACACCTTGGCGAAGAGCGCGAACCCTGCACACAACCCGTAGAGCACGGCCGCGACTTGCTCCATCACACCATCACGATCATGATCGGCGCGTCCGAAGAACTCCGCGTCACAACCACGACCGTCACGAGCATACGCCATCGGGGAAGTAGTCATCTTCACACCGTTGCCCAGCAATGTCGCCCGTGCTACACAGCCGTGGGATTGCAGATCACGGTCGCCGAACCCTTCGGGAAGCACAGACAACTTCCCAGCACATTGCCAATCAGCCGGATCCGGTGATGGTAACCGTTAGCACCCAGACATATTCAAATTCCGTAATTTGAAATTGTTCGCTTTCCAGTCGGTAAGATCCAGCGGTGCTTGTGTCGGTGGGCGGAGCCGCGCAGTGAAAAGTGTCTCGGTACCGTTGATGACTTGAACGCTGAGAAGCACCGCGAGAACTTCGACGTCGCTGAAGCGGGCCAGGAAGATACCCACATCGGAAGCACTTCCTGAGAGACCTCACCGAGTTGGGTGACGCTCCGTGGGACATCCATCTCCAGGCGAGCGACATGTCCCGGGTGATTGTCGATGCGATCCACGACTTCTTTCAGCACCGCAGCGTGCCGACGCGGATGTCGACGGACTCGCTGATCGCGGTGGCGGCGACGCTTAGTAGTATCCCACGCCCAGAGGACATGAACGCGACGTTTCACAGGACCGAGCCAGAGACCTTGAACCTGATGACCAAGAGCCGACCGGAGCCGCGGAGCATATGCAGGCCAACATGACCGAGACTCACACCTGCATACCGTTTCCGGAGGTGGAGAGGACAGTGCTGCGGAAACGGATTCACTCGGATTCACCACTGGTCACCGTGGACCAGCAACGCACTTGAAAGTCACCCACTTCACCAGACGGTCGATCAGCGATGATGCTGGTGACCACGGGAGTCGAGACTTGTGACCGGCACGAGTGAGTAGCTGATGCTTGTGGACTTGGGATCAGTCGACGGGACATCGGTACCGATGCTGACACGAGGAGAGGATCAGAAAGTCTCACCTCTCAGTACCGAATCATTTCGCCGATGGGCCTGCTCCCTGCTTGTGCGGAGCACATCCAGGGAAGAGGCCAGACGGCGAGTATTCAGAGAGCCTGGACCTCGAATTCGACTCACCATGGGATCCGTGATGTGAATGCTGCGGGGGAATGTGTGGGAAATCGCCATTCGCCGCCATGGCCCATCCCGTGCTCCGCACGCCAGGGCCGGAGCGGCATCGGCGAACGCCTACACCACACCTACCCCGAAAGTTGGATCCGTGATTTGAATGCTGCGGGGGATGTGTGGGAAATCGCCATTCGCCGCCGTGGCCCGTCCCGTGCTCCGCACGCAAGGGCCGGAGCGGCATCGGCGAACGCCCACACCTACCCCTAATAAAGGGCCGTTTTCCGCCCGTGAGGAAAGTACGCCAAAACCGACATGGCGGCGGTATGTCGGTTTTGGCGTACTTTTGCCGCCGAGGCCGGGGAAGCCTTTTGGCTAGTCCGCTGTTTCGCGGTCACGCTCGATATGAGCCGGAGCGCTCGTAGGATTTGCCCGCAAGGGGCGAGCATCGCTATGTCAAGATGTGCATTCCCTGCTGACACCCGACGGTGGGGCGTTCCTTTCCTCATGCAGGAGCCGGCCGTGTTGCCGAATCGCAAAGCCCGCGTTGCCACCGCCATCAAGTCGATTCGCGACTTTCACGAGTTAGGTCGATCGTTGCCGAAGAAAACAACTCACCGGGACGCTTATCGCGCGGGCACGGTCGATTCCGAAGCTCGCAGACGCGGTATCAATCCCGACCTGGTGCGGAAGGCACGACAGTTCGTTGATCCGGTCTCGGGTTACTCGCTCGAAGAAGTTGAGCTTCTCTGTCGAACCCTTCGAGAGATCCAAACGAAGCAGGACGAATCGTATGCGCTGTTCAGTCGATCCCACATCGTTCGCCTTCTGAGCGTCCAAAAGCGCAAAAGAGCAAGTCTGCAGGAAGCGGCTATTCGCAAGGGTTGGTCAACATCCGAGCTCGAATCCAAGATTGCCGCCCGCTACGGCATTCGTCGTGACGGCGGACGGAGACGACGCCTTCCCGTTGACCTGCTTGGTAGGATCGCCCACCTTGAACAGATGTGTGAAAGCTGGCGGCGCTGGGTGGCGCTCGCCACGGTTGAAACGGAACCGGATGCTCGAAAATCGCCGCGAACATCTCGGGCATTTCCGCCAGAGATCCAACGCCATATCGGCCACGCGAGCCTCTCGATCGAGCGCCTGCAGACAGCTTTGACAGAAGAACTGGCTGACCGAAAACCGGCACGCTCCACCCGTCATCGTTTTCGGGCCGATGGGCAGAGCGGCTAACAGCCGCACTCGACGGCGCGTTGACGCAGCGCGTACTGGAGGCGAAGGCTCTCCTGTTTGGGCAGCGTCTGATGCGGGCTTGACTGGCGGACGCAGATCAGGGCCTGGCGATCCAGGTGATCGGGCGTGATCAGTTCGGACACTGGCATGGAGAACCTCCGTGTATACGACGGCGAGGTCGGAGAGTATTTCGTCCTTCAGCGACGGCGCGAGCCGCGTCCGGACGGTTGAGGTTTGCGGTTGAGACATGGCCCGCATCGGGTTGCCGAACCGCGCAGCGCGACCCGAACCATTCCGCGATCCACCTTCGGCAAAGTGGCCCGGGCCACCCCGCGAAAATGGCCCGGTCTGATTGTGCTGCTGACAATGGCACGACGCCACGGCTACTCATGGATGCTTCGCTTCTGGAATACCTGCTTCCAGCCGAGGCCCGGATTCTCCTATGGCGTGGCCGGCATGCAGAACTTCGCCGCGAACAAATAGTGCGAGGCCAATACCGCATACCGCGGGTGCAGCGTCCGCATTCGACCGCTGCCGATGTGGATCGCCACCGTCGTCGGTTTGTCCCACCAGAATACTTTCGGCACCGCGACGAAGAAATCGAACGCTTCGCACAGGCCGTGCAGCACCGCTTCGGTCCGCTCGGTCGGCAATGCAATGGCGAACGGCGCGTTGGAATAGCTCCAGGTGACCATCAGCGGCGGCAAAAGTCGGCGGTCGTCGGGGAAGTCGACGTGAATGTGGCCGAAGTCGGCTTCGCAGCGATACCCCCGGCGGATGATCGAGCGGAATGAACGTCTTGCGATTGGCCCGCCCGGCGAACCTGGTCGTATGGGCCGCGGTAATTATGCTCCGTGACCAACGGGCGATAGATCTGCGACGCCGTGTGCCGCTGCTTCGGCGGGGCCGTTTCATCCGGCGCCACGATGGCATTGACGACGGCCCGAAACGGCCCGAACACCGGAGCCGTCCGCGGCACGGCCTGTGTGTAGGGTATCGGCTCCGGATTCTGAAGAGCCTTGCGGAACGGATCCCGGACGATGCCGAGTTGCCTGGCAATCTGCCGAGCACTGAGGCCCTCGCGGTGGAGTTGTCGAATCCTGGCAAAATCGTCCACGGTTCGCATCCTTGCCTCCCTGCGAGCAGCATCTTCGCCGCTCGCAAGAAGACTGTTACCGTGGACCAGGATCGATGCCGAGGTGGACTTGATTTCGAGGCCGATCACCACTCGACCACGCCCCGGTGTACTGCGACTGGCAACTGCCGCCCGTCTTCGCCGAACTCCGTGTCCGCTTCGAAGCCCTCCTCGGCCACGCACCGGCCTGCTGATCCACCGCCATGCCAGGCGGCAGATCGTTCGGCAGATACCGCCACTGACAGCCGGTCCTGGCGACGTAGCGTATGGCGTTGAGGAGCGTGCGGAGCGGGTCAGTCCGCTGAGGCCGTCCTCCCGCATGAGCCGCAAACGCGGCAGAACAGATTCCACTCTTCGTGGGTGACATCGCTGGGATTCGGCGTCCGTGCCGCGGGTTTCATCTCCTATACTGAAGTCACAGCAGCGAAAGAGTTAATAACTGGCTTTCGCAGACGCGGCCTGCATGACCGCGAGCATTTGCTGATCAACTACCAGCCCGGTCAGCGGTGTCGTCTTCGTCGGGATCGATGCCAGATCGTTGGTGAAGCGTTCCCGTGCCGTGTCCCGACGGTCTTGAACATCCTGCGCGTACAGCAAACCAGGTTTTCCCGGTCGCCACAGCTTGTCAATGTTCAGCCCCTTCAGCCGTTCCTCGCCGGCCCGAATCACTTCGTACAACTTTTTCGCGACCGCGGACAAACTGTTGTTGTAGGTCTTCCGCTGCGCCAGCAATTCCGGGCCGCACATCGTTCGCTGGACCAGCCGGTCCCAATCCACGGTCATCCGCTTCCGCTGTCGAGCCGTGCGGAAGACGAACGCTGACTGTTTGATGAGCTTGTATGTGGCAACGGATGGCACCCAAAGGCCAAGCGGTAATACAGCCTTGCCGCTGTGGGAAGCAGTAAGAGCTCGCTTCGCCTGAGCGAACGTATTCGCAACGTTCAGGGGGCTCGTAGAAGATGTAGGCGGCGGCGGCTCGTCATACTTGTCCTCGGTGTAAACCTTGAGGAGCCACTTCATCAACACTTTTTTCTGCTCACTCCCAAAGGAGCGAGCCTTCATATCAATCACTTTCCAGTTGCCCTTCCGCCTGCGCACCAGCTTGCCGTAGTTTGCACTCCCGTCGATAAAGGCTCCATCAAACGCCACTTTACCCCCGCGGTACACCTTGTGCGTAAGTGCGTGGAGACCGAATAGCGATTCGTACTTGCTCCCTGTCACACCGAAGAAGCGGAGAGCGTGCCTGACGTACCATTGGGTAAAGGCCTCGTCGTCTTCAGGGATCTCTGCAGTGTCAACAAAGTGCCCTGCAGATGCGTGAAGGAGCGGGTAGTCTGGGCTTTGCTTCTGCTGAGTCGCGAAAGTTCCCGCAGGCACCCGGTCACGACGATACAGCACGCCATCCGTGATCACCATCAGTGCGTTCAAGGACTGTGTCATCGCATAGGCCAGCGCGCGTGCAGTCCCGGTAATCACATTTCCGGCGACCGGGTTACTCGTCGGAAGAAATGACGACGCGAACACCCCATACGTGGTGTTCGCGAGAACTTTGAAGAGCAGTCCTTCGGCAGTATCCTTGCCAGCCTTCTCTCGGAGTTGAACAAATCGATCTGCCAGCTCCGCCACCGGATAGCGTAGGGTGACGTACTTTTCGTCGATATCCTCGACAGTGGTCAGGGTCATCCCGCCGTCTTGCAGGTCGAGTTCTTGTTTCCAGTCGACGGCGTGCTTCTGCTTCCGAAATTTCTTCACCAGATCGTCGTACTCCGCTCCTGATCCGGCCGTCAGCTTCTTCGGGTAAAACACAATCGTTTCCGCGCGTAAGTTCTCGTACTGCTTCCGGGCGGCGGCGGGCAGAGCTTGGATCATGAGCCACGTCGCCGATACCACTACTCCCGCATTCACTTCGTCAGTGAAAAGGGCTGTGTACTTCCGGTCATCGACATGCTCCTGGATGTGGGCAGCATCCTTGCGGGCGAGAGTCGAGGCACTGGCCGCCCGGGCGAACCGATTCCGGTGGTTGTCGTTTGTGAAGCCATCGGCAGTCGACGGGATCAGCGTGTTTGCGAACCCTTTGATTGAACCGCTGGCTTTCACAAACCACGCGTACTCGCTGTCCGCGTGCCGTTGCAGGTATTTGACAGCCTGTTTCAGAGTCCAAGACGTGTGCCCAGGTTCGAGAACCACGGGACGGCCAAAATAAACATCCATCTGGCCGATGATCGTCGGGTAGCAACTTTTCAGGTCAAGGTCACGGAACTGACCTCGTTCAGCGTGGAAGAAGGTGTATGGCGTGCGACTGAATTGCAGGCCGCCTTGCGTGTCGCCGGTCTGCTTACCATAGCGGCTGACATTGCCGTTGGAGAGCGCGGCCGCGGACCCCTGGCGGGCCAACTCCTTCAGACGCTTGAGTCCTGCTGGACCCGAGCCCGTAGCCCCGAGAACTTTCGATCCTGCCGCAGCAGTGTGACGGGTGAGCTGGAGGATCAAGTTCGCCACCCGCAGTCCAGGCGTACCGTGCATAGTCGGCACCTCGTCGGGAGGAATGCCAAAGTCGCCGTACAAGTCGACATGCTGCTGTTTCATACGCTCGACGACGAGTAGGGTGATGACGGCATCCTGGGCGGCGTATCGGTAGGCGTCGGCGGTGCGCCGGCGATCGCTGAAGACCGTTTTCATTCTCGTTTTATCCTCGTCAGTAATCGACACGTCCTTGGTGATTCCGACGTAATTCAGAGCTAACTCTTCGAGCTTCGACGGGCCGCAGACGCAGTTGGTATCTGTGGTGCCGAGCTGCAACTGGAACACCGAATCGCCGTCGACCACGTACTCCACAACGGGGTCGACGAAGCGGTCGGCGGTGCTGCAGGTGCCGGAAAACCCGATCACCTTGCCGTCGCGCAGGGCGACCTCAGGAAAATGGTCGGTAGGAGCGAGGAGGCCGGTGTAGAAATCCCGTCCGAATGCTCGAAGCAAGTCCGCTTTGAGGAAGTGACCGACCAGGACAACACGAATCCGCGGCAGCGGACGTGGTTTGACCGCATTCCGACGACTGTTGCTGCCCTTGAGCTTGAAATATCGTTCATCACCCTGATGACGAGACAACAGCTTGTCATTCGGCATGTTGAGCATGTCACCAAGGACCATGGCCGGTGACAAATTGGCTGGGATCTGCTTCGACGGCAGCACCACCACACGCGTCGGGAAGCGAGCGGCGAAAGACTGGTCAAAAGAGCGTTGCGACGTGGGCGGAATGTCCGGCGAGTGGTATACCTGCACCCGGATCTCATCGCCGACACGAACGGCAAACTGAATCGTCAGCGTTTCGGCTCCTTGATACTCGGTGTCGACCGCGAGAACGACATCCTCACCGTTCGCCAGCGTTTCCCAAGTGATTTTCGGCTTTGACATTGATACTCCATGGATGATGGTTAGAAATAAACCCCCGGGAATGATTCTTCCCGGGGGTTCCGATCACGACTTCCAGTAAAAAAACATCAAGCGTTTATTCCATCAGCCTCCCGTCAACGATGCTCAACCTGTCAAGTAAGCCAGCGCGGACGGCAAGGCACTCGAAAATCATGGTCTCCTTGATGATCTCTTCGCATATCGTGGAAAACGCCCTTGCGTTCATTCGCGCTGCTAACGCAGTGTGCTGAAGCACGAAGGACGTGATCCCGTCCTCTTCTGTGGCTGACCACGCCCCAAAACACATCCTGCTATTTGAACACAGCATGTATTTCAGGATATCTTGAGGCACATGCTCCGCATTCAGCTGAAGCCTGCTTTTACTGCGAAATCCAATCAGCGAGCCGTGATCGAACAGTTGAAGGAGGCAGACTTGCCGCCTCGAACTGACCAGCAACGACCCACGCAGGCCGTCCCTGTCCTGCAATGTGAAACCAGACTGATTGCACCAACGTTGCAACCGACAGTTTTTTTCAACACTCTTGTGAATCATCTGTAAGCCTCCCGAAGTTAGAAATTGCGATGAAACGATCCACCGCTACTCACCTTGAGTCCGCGACATGCTCGCGACTGACTCTCACTCTGCCGTCGAACGTACTTCGCAAAGGCATCTCCCTTGATCAAGGGTCCGCAACCCGTGCGAGGTATATCCGCAGTTACTTGTCTCAGCGCCGCTGATCCCAGTCTGATCTTTCATTCTCCTTTCTCAAGTTCTTCCATCGTGTGCATCACGGTCCCGCAATGCAGCAACCATCAACTCCACTGCCGCTGGACTGATGACCCGCCTGCCACTCACGATTGGAGCGAGTTCATCGGGTACCCGACGAGCATACAACAAGGCCGTGATCTCCCTGGGGGTAACTGTCCGACCGAGTTGCCGACCGACTTCGACGGCAGCTCCTGCCACGAACATTGCTTCCATCATGTCTTCCCTCCTGAAGTTTCTCCTGGATGCTGGTATGACAGAAGAGTTGCACGGCCCAGCACTGTGCATGCCTGGCACGTTCAAAAAGCTCCGACGGGACAATCCCTGCTCGCCCGCCGGAGCGATGCTCTACTCGTCGGCGTCCACGGGAATCGCCCGACGTTCCACGATTTCGAACCTGTATCGTGTCTGCGGCTTCTCGCCCTCGAAGCGTCGGCGAGCTTTCTGCAACATTAACGTGACGAACTCGTCCTCGGTCTCGGCAATGAGTGTTTCTCCAGCATGGTGTGAGAGAACAACCCCGGTTCCACGGACACGTCCTTCGCTACTGTCCTGGTCCGCTGCTGGGACGATGTTGTTCGTGAACCCGAGTCTGGCGATCCGCGCGGCCCAGTTTTCTGTCCGGCACCACTCGCCAGGGTAGCTGACGCCGAGCAATGCCAGTGCACGACGGACAGGATCGTCTTCCGACCGCCGGGTCGTCTGGTTGGCCAGGAACATCTTGAAGCCGTTGACCATCAAGATCCCGCCCACTTCCCTGGCCCATTGAGGAAACGACGGATGCCGGACCTCTTCATCGACGGGCCGACCGGCCACCTTCCACTTCTCCACCATCCCGCGCAATTCCGCCCTGATTCGATCCTTGTTCGCTGGTAGGAAATCCCGCTTCAGGTCGCCGAGTCCTGACACTCGCTTGGCCAGATCGCCTGTGGCCTCCAGCCGAATGGGGACGGCCCGGTTCACCAGGTCTTCACTGAACCGCCCCTCATTCACCGTCGCTGTGACGACAAAATGGGAGGGGAGCGACCCGCGGGTCCCGGGAGAGCAGAGCTGCAGCTCGGCATCGTGCAACAACGACTCCAAAAATGCAGACCGCATGAAATCTCCCTTGCGGTCGAGGCGGATGTTGTCGATGTTCAACGTCGACAGATTCGGGCATTGGTGGAACACAGCTTTCACCGCCTTGGCAAACGCCCAGTCCGTCGTCTCGTAGGTAACCTGCATAGGCTCATCGCGGCCGCACATGAACGCGACCACGGTGCCCTTCCCGGCATGGGAGCGGTTGGCGGTCACCGGAAACCACGGTTTGCTGCCTGGCCAGTGGTTACGAAGCAGGACAGTCAATGCGCCAGCGACGGCGGCGGTGCGGTCGGCCTCGTCCTTGAACTGCATCGCGTCGAGGAACTGACGGATCGTGTTTGGCTCCGGGCATACCGGCTTTTCCTCCGCAGCAAAGTAGAACCTCTGCCCTCGACCGCCGTCGTTATATCCCGGCTCAGTTTGCCGCCAGTCAGGAAGGAACACCGCTTCGGTGATGAGTTGGTCAAGCGGCAGAAACTCCTGCAGGAAAACCTCGCTCTTCAGCATCATCCCGCAATCGGCGTTCGGGATTCGCCCGCCTTTTTCCTTCCCACGCTCGATTACCGTAATCCGCAGTCGATCGTTCGCGACGGCCAGCAAGTCATTGACGGTGTGGATTGCGACCTGTTTCGGATGCTTCCCCGGCACAATCAGGATCAGCGCTGATGCGTAGGCCGGATCCCGGTAGAGGTCGCCGAACTTCCGCAGACAGCGGGCGAAATCGCAGAACTTCTTATCAAACGGGGCGTCCTCGTTATAGATAAATTCGCTCAGTCTGAGGATGATTGGCGGCCGCGGATAATCCTGAACGGCAGCTACTTGGTCTTCGTCCCAACTCCTTTCGTCACCAAATCGAACTTCCGCTACTTCAATTTGCCCGACGGGAGCCACCGGCGCCCGCTTCGTGATTTGATCTGACAATGCTGTTACTCCATCTGGGGCAATGCGCGCCCCGTTCACCCGGAATACCGGGAATCCTTCTGTCGCGAGCCGCAACGCGGCCGCATGTCGTCAGAAAATCGCCGCCGTAAATCGCAACGCTGGAAACAGCCGCGTTGCACTCGGGGATGACCGACACGGTCATCCCATCGTCCACTGCCTGGTCTGCCCTGAGTTCTCGGTGGTGTGCGCCGTGCACACCCGACACACCCGACACATCACACCATCCAGAGTCCTGCTTCGAACCCGCAGGCAGGAAAGTGAAAACAGATGGTGATCGGCATCGATCGACGCCGATCACCCAGCAGAGACGCGATCTCAATGGCCGTACAACCTTGCCTATTTGAAACCGACTTCAACCTTCCACTTGGCCACGAAACTTGTGGCCACACTTTTTCCAAGTTGTCAAAGATCTTGTGACGACGATCATGGTCGTCGAACGGATTATGCACTTGGTCTGGCGCTTACCCGCGAGCGTCATCATTAAGGGTTTCAAAAGAACTCGATCACGCCCGTCATCCTCCGCCGCCTCGTGTGAAGTGCTTTGATCGCCTTCCAAACACGATGCACAGCCGGATAAGGCTGCGACTTATTCGGCGTTTCTTGGGAGCTCACTGTGCCTGCATCGCCCCTGACCGCATTCCTTGTCTGACAGCTCCTCTGATAAGCAGGAGCAACCTCTGGTCGATAAGATTCCAACATGAACACCTCGATGAAAACGAGGTGCAAACGAGGTGCAAACGCGATGATTGAATTGATGAAGGATTTGGTCCTGTTCACGCCAATAACGCGTTTGCACCTTTAGTAGCTTAACTCGATATGAACGAGTTAGCAGGTCACTGATCCCATGATCATGACCTTCAAACACTGCGTTGCACTGACCATTGTGAGGGTCAGTACTGGCGTGCTGAGGTGCTGAAGGTTTGACGGACAGGTCAGCTAACTGTTAGGCTCGCGGCGGGAAGGAGTCCCGATCGTGGCCAAGACCGCATCCGCCCCCGCCAAACGGCGGCAGTTCACCGAGGAGTTCCGCCGCGAGGCGGTGCA
>JBGSSZ010000380.1:0-4959 GCA_041736785.1 Limnoglobus sp. | reverse complement strand
CGATCCACGCGAGCAGCAGCAGCCCGCCGCCAGCGAGGAGCGTGCGGAGCAGCCAGGTGGACGCAAACCAGCCAAAGTCGTTCATGATCGCTCCTTCCGTCGTGCGGCTGTGATCATTTTGACCATACTCTCAAGCTCCGCCGCGGGGATGCACTCGGCCTTGATGAGGCTCATCACCAGTTGCGATGCGGCTCCGTCGAAGACGCGGTCGAGATAGCGGGCCGCGGAATCCTCGCGCGAGAAGAGCGGCGAGTAGATGAACGACCGCCCCTGCTCCTCGTGCGTGACGAGGCCCTTCACTTCCATCAACCGCAGGAGCGTCTGCACCGTGTTCAGGTGCGGCTGCTTCCCGTCGCCGGTCTTCAGGAGTCGATGCACGCTGCTGACCGCTTGCGGCCCGTGCTCCCAGAGCGTCTTGAGGATTTCGAGCTCGCGCCCGGTCGGCGTGGGAAGATCGTCCATGGATTCACCGAAAAAGTTAAACCTAAATCTTTCGGTGTACTCTAAGCGCGGCACTGGGGGCAGGTCAAGGCGCATTCTGTAACAAGCATCGGTTTTCCGACGATAGAATGCAGGACGGAGGATCGACATGGCCACGCTGACTGCACACACCCGTACGAAAGAGAGCCCGGCAACGGAGCCCGATGCCAATGCGTCGTTCACACTTCCGCTCTCCGCACTGACCTGGGACGGCTTCCGCGAGTGGGCAACTTCCGATCGCTTCCCGGAGCAGGGGCGCATTTCGTTTCTGGGCAATGAGGTCTACGTCGACATGAGCGCGGAACGACTCAACAGCCACGTCGAGCCCAAGGGCGCAATCTTCTACGCGCTCAAACAGTATGAAATAGAGACCAAGTCCGGGCGGGCCTTTCTCGATGGCGTGCTCGTCTCCCACAAAGCAGCCACGCTTTCAACCGAGCCGGACGTGCTCTTCGTTCGCAACGAATCGCTGGCACGCGGCACGGTGACGTTCAAGCCCACCGCGGATCGCAAGGATCACATCGAGCTTCTGGGTTCACCCGATCTGGTTGTGGAGATCGTCAGCCCGTCGTCAGTGAAGAAAGACTATCACACGCTGCGGGACATCTATCATGCCGCCGGCGTCGCGGAATACTGGACGATCGATGTCCGCGAGGATGTTCTGGTGTTCGACCTGCTGGTCTGGCATGAACAGGCTTACGTGCTCGCTGAAGACCGCGACGGCTGGCTGCATTCCCCGGTGCTCGGGCGCGACGTGCAACTCACCATCGAGACGGCGGACCACGCCTTGAATCGTGCGACTCTGACTGTGCGTGCGACAGCGCCATGATGCATCTCTCCCGTTCTCAGGTTCGCGAGATTGACCGCCGGGCGACAGCGGAGCATGGTATTCCATCGCTGACTCTGATGGAGAACGCCGGCCGCGGCTGTGCCGACCTGATGATGACGCTGAACCCCGGACGCGAGCCTGTCAGCATCTTCTGCGGCCCGGGCAACAACGGCGGCGACGGCTACGTCATGGCCCGCCACCTGCACGATCACGGCTGGCCCGTGCGTGTGGTGCCGCTGGCCGAGCCGAGCACGAAAGACGCCAGTCTCAACTTCGCACTCGCCGACGAGATGAAGCTCATCGAATACGAGAAACCCCTTCCGCGCAGTGGTTGGTACGTCGACGCTCTCTTCGGTATCGGGCTATCTCGGCCGCTCGAAGAACGCTACCTCACCGTGATCGACCATCTGAAAACACTCAGTGTCCCGGTGCTGGCGATCGACATCCCCTCCGGGCTCGACTGCGACACGGGCACTCCACTCGGCCCCTGCGTGCAGGCCGCACACACGGCGACTTTCATCGCACCCAAGCTCGGGTTCACGCATCCGGAGTCCACCGCGTTCACCGGCCGCGTCCACATCATCGACCTCGGTGTGCCGCAGACGCTGCTCGACCAATACGCTTAGAGCATGGACGCACTGGCCTTTCTCGCGAAGAACACCAAACGGCAGCCGATCTACGTGCTGAACGGTGACGAGAATTTCCTCGTCCGCCGTTGCCGCGATGCGATTGTTCGCCGCGTCGTTGGCGACGCCGATCCCGAATATGCCGTCGCCATCTATCCAGGTGCAAGCACTGAATTCTCCACGATCCGCAATGAACTCGACACGCTGCCGTTCCTGGCACCGGCGCGGATTGTGGTGATCGAGCAGGCCGACGAGTTTGTCAGCAATCACCGCGAGAGCCTGGAGAAATACGCCGCCAAGCCGAGCAAAATCGGCGTGCTCGTGCTGGAACTGAAGACCTTCCCCGAGACGACGCGGCTCGCCAAGGCCCTCACCGACGGAATGAAACTCGCCTGCAAAGCACCGAAGGCTTACACGCTGCCGGACTGGTGCAGCAGTTGGGCGCAGTCGGCCCACGGGAAGAAACTCGGCAAGGGAGCCGCGGCGATGCTCTTTGAGCGCGTCGGTGCGCAGATGGGCCTGCTCGCCGCGGAGATCGACAAACTCGCGACCGCGATCGGGGATAAGAGCGAGATCGAGGCGGCGGATGTCGATCGGCTCATCAGCCGCAGCCGCGAGGGGAACGTCTTCCGAATTCTCGACGCCATCGGCGAAGGCAAACCGGGCGAAGCGCTGAGCGTGCTCGCGGAAATCTTCGATGACGGCGACAACCCACTGGCCGTGCTCGGTGCACTGACGTTTCAATTGCGGCGGCTCGCCTCGTTTGAACGCTACATGAAGCTCGGCATGGATCCGTATCACGCGATGGACGCCGCCGGTGTGGCCAAGTGGGACGCCGCCCGCGACGCGTTCAAGAAGCTCTCGCAGCACCTCGGCCGCAGCCGGCTCGCACTGCTGACGGAGTGGATCGTCGAAGTGAATCAAGGCATGAAAGGCGGCAACCCGCTACCGCCACAGTTGCAGGTCGAGCGACTCGTCGTCAAGCTGGCGAAGCCACGGGCGTAGATTCCGCGTCCGGCACCTTGTTGATGCTGCGTATCGTCATCACCATACCCATCGCCAGCAGCAGATACATCAGCGTGTACGCACCGTAGACCATCAGCAGATCCTGCGTGTCCTCGTTCATGCTGCTCGGCGTCAGCGACAGCAGCGGCACCAGACCCACAATGACCCACAGCCAGCAGTTGCCCGACAGCCACGCAACCGTCACCAGCACACTCACAGGCAGCAGAAGTGTGGTGGCATGATGCTTCCAGGTCCGCTCGCTGAACAGCAGCATGCCGAGTACGATCAACCCGCACTCAGCCGCGAAGCGGAGCCCGCGGCGATGGGGTGAACGCCCCTGCCAGACGAAGAACGCTACAAACGCCAGCATGACCGCTTTCACCACGACATTCACAGCCGCGGGGCCGAGGTTGACGAGTGTGTGCGTTGCCGCCGCGAATGGTCGGCCATCGTCTTCGCTATAGGCGATGAACGACGCGTTCGCCGTGAAGAGCCGCGTCAGCAGCCCGGGTAGGGACTGATTCGGATGCTCGCTGGTGATCTGCCCGTCGATGAGGAACGGCTTCACCATGCCGTCGAACCAGCTTGTGAGGAGCACGGTATTGAACTCGAAGCCCAGCACGGCTCCGGGCACGACCGCCCACCAGAGGCAGAGTCCCAAGCCTAGGCCGAGCAGTGTGCGCCATGCTCGCTTCCAGAGAAAGTACGGCACAAAGAGCGCCGGTGTGATCTTGCAGGCGATGGCCAACGCGATCAGCAAACCCGCCGTGAGATCACGCTGGCGACGGTAGCAGTCAAGGCCGAACACGATCAGGAAGGCGATGAAGATGTTGACGTTGCCGTGCGAGAGATCGCCGACAATCGGGTGCAGGCTGACCACGATTGCCAGGGCCTTCGCCCAATCAGGCAGTTGCGGCACATCGATCAGGCGGAATATCATCACCGCCATCAGCACGGCCATCAGTGCTTTCAAGGCGAACCACACCAGCGTCCCGGCGAGCGGCGGCAGCGTCGTCATCGGCTTGAGGATCAACGCCATGATCGGCGGGTTCGGATAGTTGAAGGCTTTGTAGATGTCGGTGCCGTTGTCGAGTTCGAGGATCTGCGGCCGCCAGCGGAGGAACGCCGTGCGGGTCAGTTCACCGGTGCGGCCCGGCTTCTCCGCCTTGATCGCCGTGCGCACCGCGGTGAGTACGAGCAGGATCGTGAGTCCCCCCAGAAACAGCGACCGCCACGACGCGGTGACGGATTGAACAGTGATCGGCAAGCGGAGCATGAGCATCCGCGAAGTGTAAATCGCAAGCCGGGTACGGAGCAAGGTCGAGTTGGAGTGTGGCGATGATTCTCGCCGATACAGCGGCGTCGGATGCCACAAACTGAGTATGCCGCCTCACGCGATGACGGCAGCTTGGGCACCCAGCGACGGCGGGTGTCGTGCAGGAACTCATCGCGTTGTCGCTGGGCCACTTCGTCACGCAGGCGGTGCGGGTCGCGGCGGCGAAGGCCGGGGGCTTCGACCCGGATCGCATCTCATTCATGGGCACGCTGCGGGTGCTGCGGTGCCGGTTACCGGAGTGCGAGAGTGCAAAACCTCATACTGATTTGGAGTGGTATGAACGGCTGATCGCGGAGATACAAATGGAGACAATCGAACCGCGAAGGAATCGCATCAACCTGCGCGTGGTGAAGCACCAGGTGTCGAACTATGCGAAGAAGCACGATCACCATCGCCCGGTGCCGACGCTTCTCAAGTCCTTTATCGAATCAGTGGTTATGACTATTTAAACGGTATTGGGGTTCGGTGTGCCTCGATTGTACAGCGACTACTCCCGCCACGGCTCGGACAGGTTGCCGTTCCACGGCAGGAACAGGAACCCCTGCGAGGCGTCCTGCAACGCGCCCTGCACCTCCATGAGCGTGTTGATCTCGTCCAGCGCCGCGTCCAGGTCGTCGAAGCCGATCTCGAACCGGGCACCGCACTCCCGCATCGCGGCCGCGTGCGGGGTGCCCTCGCCGATC
>JBGSSZ010000156.1:0-6126 GCA_041736785.1 Limnoglobus sp. | reverse complement strand
TCGCAGAAGACCGCGATACCGCCGGGCTTGAGCACGCGGCGAAGTTCGGCCGCGGCTGCGATCATGTCGAGGTCATGCAGGATCGCGGAGCCCCAGACGGCATCGAAGCTGGCATCGTCGAATGGCAGCGACTCGGCTTCGGCGACCGTGGCGGCGAGCGTCACACCGTTCGCATCGGCACGCAGGCGAGTCTCGCGGATGTAGCCGGGTGAAAGATCAGTTGCCGACACGATTGCCCCGCGTAGGGCCAGCACAATGGCGGCCATGCCGTGCCCGCAGCCGAGGTCGAGCACACGTCGACCGCGAATGTCGCCGAGGGCGTCGAATGCCGGCTGCAGCCAGGTCTCGTGGTTGAGGTAGTCGGCGTCGGTGAAACGGAGGTCGGCATCGCCGCACTGGTAGCTCACCGCTCGCGTGGCGGCCTGTCGGTCGTGGAACTCGCGCTCGCTGGCGATCCGGTCGAGTGTGATCATGCCACAGGCTACCGCATCCTGTTCAAGCTGTCATCATCGACTAAGAAAGCTGTTTCCCCGAAGGATGACGCCGTGGCGACCGAACCCGCAGAAATCACCGATCACGCCGAGGCCCGGCTTGCGAAGCTCAAGCAGATCGAGGCGCTCGGCGTGGATCCGTGGGGCCAGCGGTTCGACAATCACACGGCCATCAACTGTATCCGCGAGTTGCCCTGCGAGCCTTTCGACGATGCCAACCCGGGCCCGATGGTGAGGGCAGCGGGACGGGTAGTTGGCCGCCGCCGCATGGGGAAAATCTACTTCCTCGACCTCTGGGATCAGACCGGCAAAGTGCAGGTGATGCTCGGGCCGAAGCAGATCGGCGAGGAGGGCTGGAAGATTGCCGAACTTCTCGACCTTGGCGACATCATCGGCGTTGACGGTGAGTTCGGGAAAACCAAAATGGGCGAGCCGACCATCCGCGGACGCGGGTTGACCTTCCTGACCAAGAGCCTCGAGCCGCACCCGAGCGACTACTACGGCCTCTCGGACGTCGAGTATCGCCTACGGCACCGCTACCTCGATCTGATCTACACCCCCGACACGCTCCGCCGGGCACGGCAACGGGTGACCATTCTCCGCACGATTCGCAGCCTGCTCGACGACCGCGGGTATCTCGAGGTGGAGACGCCGGTGCTGCAGGGGATCGCCAGCGGTGCCGCCGCACGACCGTTCGACACCCACCACAATACGCTGGATCTTCCGCTTGTGCTGCGGATCGCATTGGAGCTTCCACTCAAGCGACTGCTCGTCGGCGGACTGGAAAAGATCTACGAACTCGGGCGTGTCTTCCGCAATGAAGGCATCAGTCTCAAGCACAATCCCGAATTCACCATGCTCGAGCTTTACCACGCCTACGGCGATCTCGCGACGATGATGGAACTGACCGAGAGCCTGCTGGTGGCCTGCGTCGATGCCCTCGGAAACGGTCGCACGATCCCGTGGGGGGAGAAGAGCGTGACCTTTGAGCCGCCGTTTGAGCGGGCCAGCTATGGCGATCTCTTTCGGCAGCATGTGGGAGTCGACATGCTCGACGCGGCTGCGGTCAAGACTCGGGCTGCGGAGTTGAAGATACCGCTCGCGATCAAGGACGAACGCGGCAGCGCAGTCGAAAAAGAGCACGATGTGCTCGTGAACGATCTCTTCGGCGAGTATGTGGAAGACAAGCTGATCGGCCCGGTCTTCGTGCACGATTACCCGGCCGGGCTCTGCCCGCTCACCAAGCGTAAGCCCGGCAATCCGGCACTTGCGGAGCGTTTCGAGCTATACGTGCATGGCATGGAGTTGGCGAACGCCTACACCGAATTGAACGACCCGATCACGCAGGAGCAGACGTTCCGCAAGCAGCTTGCCGGGCAGGCGGCGGAAGATTCGATGGCGAAGCTGGACGACGATTTCATCCGCGCACTGCGGCACGGCATGCCCCCCGCTGGCGGGCTCGGCGTCGGCATCGATCGGCTGATCATGCTGCTGACCAATACGCCGACCATCCGCGATGTCATCCTGTTTCCGCTCCTCAAGCCGGAGGCGAAGTAATCCTTATTTGCCGATCTGGCTGACGAGCCCCTTCTTGATGTCGCTGTCGATGGAGTTCTTGCCGAGGAAGGTTTCCCAGATGGCGCGGCTGAAGCTTTGGCCGGGAATGGTCACATCGACTGCCTGACCGATGCGGATCTGCGTGCCGTCACCTGGTACATAGTAGAGGATGACATAATCGCCTTTGTCCGCTGTGGCGGAGTTGACCGCTTCGGAGAGCTTGGTGAATTCGGTCGCGAATTCCTTCTTGGCCCGCTCCTTGCCGATCGCGGTGCGGAAGGCATCGACAAAGTCGCTACCGGTGACTTTCCGCTCCATCACCATGTGCAGCAGCTTGGGTTTTTCACTGGCGGCGAGTTCTTCCGCCGACGCGACTGCCACGCCGTCCTGCAGGTAGCTGGCCATGCCGTAGACCTTGAATGTGTATTTGGTCCGCAGGGCCGTGCCGGTAATCTTGAGATCGATCAACTGCCCCTTGACCCGCTGCTGCACTTTCGGCACGAAGCGGATCTCCGATCCGGGCACTCCGACGGAGTCGTCCGCACAGGCGGCCAGGGGAAACACAAAGAGAATCGCGAGTGAAAATCGGGACATGACAACCACCTTGAAGAACGGCTTACCGGTCAGTGTGCCGATTTCCGTTAACTTTTGCAAGTCGGGCTTCGCGCCGGAATCGGCAACTGTTACAACGCGCACAGACGCCCCCGGGATCATCGCGTGTACAAGTTCAATCTCTGCCTCCGCTACCTCCGCACCCGCTACCTGGCGTTCGTCTGCATCGTCAGCATCATGCTCGGCGTGGCGACGCTCATCGTCGTCAACAGCGTGATGAGCGGCTTCAGCAACAAGCTCAAGGACCGACTGCTTGGCACCAGCGCCGATGTCACCGTGGGCACGGAGTTCTTCGGCGGTCTCGAGGAAAACCCCGACGCCCTCGCTCAGCGGATTCTGAGTTCCAAATCGGGCCAGCACATCGAAGCGATCGCGCCGAGTGTCGAAGTCGTCGGAACCATCCAGTTCAGCTACCGCGGTCGCAACATCGTCAAACCGGTCAAGGTGATGGGCGTCGATCCGGCCAAGCAAGTGAAAGTCGGCAACTTTCGCGAGTACATCACCGGTCAAAAAGAGAATCCCGGACTGCCCACATTCGAGTTGAGCGCACAGGCTCTGCAGCGGTTCGAGCAGCAGCGGGATTTTCATGCTCCGCCGCGACTGCCAAAGGCGGAAGCTCCCAGCACAGGCGGTGATTTTCTCGGCAGCGGTCCGCAACCTACCGATCCGGTGGCACCATTGCCCGCGATTCCGCTCCCTGACCTGCCCGCCGTGGAAGCACCCAAGCCGATCGGCGTAATCGTCGGGCATTCGCTCGCACACTGGCAGTACAAGGACCCCAACACAGGACTGCCGGAGGAAATCCCGGCACTTGAGATCGGCGACACCATCATGCTCGCCACGCTCAGCGGCGACGAGATGCGGCCCGTTTGGAGCACCTATGTAGTGGCCGATTACTTCAAATCGGAAATGAGCGAGTACGACAGTCAGTTTGTCTACCTGCCGCTCGAAGAGATCCAGCGGTTGCGGCACATGGGCAACCGCGCCACCAACATGCAGATCAAGCTCAAACCCGAGACGCCCAAGAGCTATCAGTTCATGAAGCAAGAGGTGGCCGTGCCGCTCGCGAAGGAACTCGGGCATCCACACAGCGGCACCTATGTCCTCACCTGGCAGGACACGCAGGGCCCGCTGCTGGCCGCGATCGACATCGAGCGCGGCATCCTGAATCTGCTGCTGTTCATGATCGTCGGCGTGGCCGGGTTCGGCATCCTCGCCATCTTCACCATGATCGTCTCCGAAAAATACCGCGACATCGGCATTCTCAAATCGCTTGGTGCCTCCAACCGCGGCGTCATGGGGATCTTCGTCTGGTACGCCATCTTCCTCGGTATCGTCGGCTGCGTCACGGGTTCACTCATGGGACTCGGCATCACGCACTACATCAACGAAATCGAAAAGTGGATCACCGACATCAGCGGTCAGCAACTCTTCGACCGCAGCGTGTACTACTTCGACAAAATCCCCACCAACATCGAGATCACGACAGTGGTGCTGGTGAATTGCGGTGCGATGTTTGTCGCGGTGATGTCGAGCCTGGTGCCGGCCGTGCGGGCCGCGCGGCTGCAGCCGATCCAGGCACTGCGATTCGAGTGACGACGCATTCCGCAGGCTGAAGCCTGCGGCTACCGGATCAAAAATAATATCGGACCGAGGATCGTATGCTCACGGCCAAGAACATTCACAAGACCTACAAGCGGCACGCCCACAGCGTGCAGGTGCTGACCGGCGTCGATCTCGACGTGGCCGAGGGGGAATTCCTGAGCATCGTGGGCGCGTCCGGCTCGGGCAAGAGCACGCTGCTGCACATTCTCGGCACTCTCGACCTCGCCGACTCGGGCCAGATCGCACTCGACGGCCGCCGCATCGACAACCTCGGCAACAAGGACCGCGAAGCACTCCGCAATAAAACTTTCGGCTATGTCTTTCAGTTCTACCACCTGCTGCCGGAGTTCTCGGCGTTCGACAATGTGCTGATGCCCGGCTACATCGCAAACAGCTTCCTCGGTTGGATGTCGTCTCGCCGTGCGTGGCGTCGCAGGGCGGAAGAACTGATGGAGCGCGTGGGCCTGACGCACCGCAAGCACCACAAGCCGCGGGAGATGTCGGGCGGCGAGATGCAGCGAACCGCCATCGCGCGGGCGCTCTTGATGCAGCCGCGGGTGCTGCTCGCCGACGAGCCCACCGGCAACCTCGACGCCAAGAACGGCGACTCCATCATCAGCCTGCTCCACGGCCTGAACCGCGACGACGGCGTGACGATCGTGATGGTCACGCACAACCTCGAAATCGCGTCGCAGACCGACCGCGTTGTGAAGCTCGTGCAGGGGCAGGTGGTGACCGAAACACCGGCTACCTTTCACCCGCGGCTCATGACCGTAGCAGGTTGATATAATTCGAGGGAACTTCGGAGCGTTCTCTCATGGCCACGCCGCGAATCTGGATCAACGGTCAATTCTTCGACAAGCTCGACGCCAAAGTCAGCGTCTACGATCACGGCCTGCTCTACGGCGACGGCGTGTTTGAAGGCATCCGCATCTACCACGGCAAAGTCTTCAAACACCGTGAACACATCGAGCGGCTCTACGACTCCGCCAAGGCGATCGCCCTCACCATCCCGCTCAGCGTGGATGACATGATGGCTGCCGTCGACGCGACGGTGAAGGAAAACCGCAAGGAGAACGGCTACATCCGGCTGGTGGTCACCCGCGGTGCCGGCACGCTCGGGCTCGATCACCGCAAGTGCGAGCCGGCGGTGATTGTGATTGTCGACGACATTTCGCTCTATCCGAAGGAACTCTACGAAAGCGGCCTCGAAATCATCACTGCCAGCGTGCTGCGGAACCACACGAACGCGGTGAATCCGCGGATCAAGAGTCTGAACTATCTGAACAACATCCTCGCCAAGATGGAGGCGATCCGCGCCGGTTGCCTCGAAGCCCTAATGCTGAACCACAAAGGCGACATCGCGGAGTGCACGGCTGACAATGTGTTCATTGTGAAGCGCGGCATCCTGAAGACACCGCCAGCGCACGACGGGGCCCTCGAAGGTATCACGCGCGGCGTCGTTCTCGATCTCGCCCGCAACGCTGGCATCCCGACAGTGGAATGCTCCCTGCAGCGGCACGATGCCTACATCGCGGATGAAATGTTCCTCACGGGCACCGGAGCCGAGATCATCGCCGTGACCAAGGTCGACGACCGCGTCATCGGCAACGGCAAGCAGGGCCCGATCACGCGGCAGTTGCGTGAAGCCTTCACGGCGGCGATCCGGGCATGACCGACACGCTGCCAGTCGCGAAACGCGATCGTCTGATCGCGGTGATCGCCGAGATGCGGAGCGTCGCGATTGCGCTCAGCGGCGGCGTGGATAGTGCTGTCGTGGCCGCGGCAGCCTTCCGGGCTCTGGGCTCGCAGGCCGTCGCCATCACCGCGGATTCACCGAGTGTGGCCCGTCGCGATCTCG
>JBGSSZ010000314.1:0-6695 GCA_041736785.1 Limnoglobus sp. | reverse complement strand
AGCGCCGCAGAGCCTCCGCCAACGTGAACGGAGACGTGCACAACCCCCGTCATCCCCACCGCGACAACCCGCCGCTCAGATCGTCGCGCAAAATCCCCCGCCCGCCACAAACCCGCCCACTCTGTGAGAAATGCGGGCTAGAATCGCGGGTTGAGCCCTTCGCGCCTTGTCTTTTTGCTTATGCTCGAGGTCCGCAATAGCTTTGTCGATCTCCACCTTATTTGCAGTTGAGTAGCGGTCAGACCGCGTAAAGTCGCAACCCCAGTCCTTGAGCACCTGACAGACACCGTGATGACAAGAAGCAACATTACGCGAGGTGCATTCTGTCGTGCCTACTGGTAGTTTCATGCGTAGATACCAACCAGGCAGACAGAGTGCCTTCATTTCAGCAGCATTCTTCTCCCACCAGGCGCACCATTCAACGGGTTCCCACTGTCCCTCGGCGAATGCTATCAGCTCGGGAGCAAACTTCATCGCGGGCTGAGTCTGATCCCCCATATCATGCACTCCGAATAGCGATTCGATCTTTGCCGACCCACGGCCGAAGTACTTCGGGGATCAGCACGCTGCCGTCGGCCTGCTGGTAGTTTTCGAGAATGGCAATCAGTGCCCGCGTGCAGGCGACGGCGGTGCCGTTGAGCGTGTGGACGAACCGCGTGCCTTTCTGCTCTTTGAGGCGGTAGCGAATGCCGAGGCGGCGGGCCTGGTAGTCGGTGCAGTTGCTGGTGCTGGTGACTTCGCCGTAGTCGCCGTCGGTGCCGCGACCGGGCATCCAGGCTTCGAGATCGTATTTGCGGTAGGCCGGTCCGCCGAGGTCGCCAGTGCAGGTGTCGAGGACGTGATAGGGCAGGCCAAGACCCTGAAAAATCTGCTCCTCGATGGCGAGGATCTCCGCGTGGATCGCGTCGCTCTGCTCGGGCGTGCAGAACACGAACATCTCCACTTTTGTGAACTGATGCACGCGGTACAGCCCGCGTGTGTCGCGGCCCGCCGCACCCGCCTCCGTGCGGAAGCAGTGGCTCAGGCCGACATACTTCTTCGGCAGAGTGGCTTCCTCGAAAATCTCATCCCGGTGCATGCCGCCGAGCGTGATCTCCGCGGTAGCGATCAGGCACAGGTCACTGTCGGCAATGGTGTAGACCTGCCGCGTTTCGGCCTGATCGCGTGGCTGGAATCCGATGCCCTCCAGCACATCCACCTTCGCCAGGTCCGGCGTAATGATCGGCGTGAAACCCGCCCGTACCAGATGCGACATCGCATACTGCACGAGGGCCAGTTCGAGTAGCACGGCTTCGTTTTTGAGGAAGTAGAACTTCTGCCCCGCGACCTTAGTGCCGGCTTCAAAGTCAGCGAGATCGAGCGACTCCACCAGCGCGACGTGGTCCTTTGGCTTGAACTCGAACGGCGTTGGCTCCCTGAAGCGGCTGACCACGATGTTGGCCGTGGAATCGGTGCCGACCGGTGCCGCGGGATGGGTCATGTTTGGGATGACCGCAAGCACTTTGAGAAGCTCACTCTCGACCGCTCTCAACTGCTCGCCAAGCCCGGCGACAGCATCCTTCAGCTTGGTGCTTTCATCCTTGAGAGCCGCCTTCTCGTCGGGCGTCTTCGCCTGAGGGAATTTCTTGCTGATCTCGTTCTGTTTCGCTTTAGTTTCGTCAGCCTGCCTCTGAATGCGCTTGCGGTCGTCGTCGAGTTTGACGACGAGTTCGACGTCGGTTTTGACGTTGCGGTTGGCGCAGTTGGCTTTGACGGCGGCGAGGTTGTCGCGAATGAAGGCGGCATCGAGCATGAATCAATCCCGGTTTTGTTCGAGTCATCTTAGGGCGACGATGGCTCCAGGTCACGGCGATCCCGGACCGGGCGGGGCGTCGGGGGCGTCGACTTTCGCGACGATGGCCTGCCAGATGTCGAGGTAGCCGAGTTCAGCGGCCCAGCGTTCGACTTCGGCGCGGTCGACACCGTCGCCGGTGACGCGGAGGATACCGGCGATGTCACGGAGGTGCCGGTCGCCGCCGCCTTCGGAGTAGTACCAGAGCTTGCCGAGGATGACATCTTCCGGTGCAGCAGTCATCACATCACGATCGGGCAGCAACCGCACGGCTCGTCGCCGACTCATGCGAGCGTCTGCCCAAGGCCCAGAGCAAGGCAGAATGAAATCGATTTTGTTTCCCGAGGACGGGTGGATCACGTTGAATTGAAACGACGATTGAATGGCATCCCGCACCGCGGCATCACTGAGATAATACTCAGGTGACGGAAACGCGGTCATTAGCCCGGGAACATGCTTGAGTTCGAGTGCAGCGACAATGTCGATGTCCTGGGTAAATCGCGATTCCCCGTAGGCAATCGAGGCGAACGATCCCACGACCAAGTATGGAACGCGAAGGTCTTCAAGCACCGTCACGGCGTGCCGCAAGATATCCATCTGCTCCATGGCCCAGCAACCTCCGCAAGTATTCGCCCCGGCGTCGCTCGACACTCCATTCGGGATGCAGTTGCAGAATCCGCTGATGAAGAAGTGTCCGGGCAGTCCGATGGCTTGCATCGGCCATCGCGATGCGTTCTGCCGGGGTCTTGCTCGCGAGAATGGCAGCGTAGGTGCGGTCGATCACTTCGATGCGGTACGGCATCGTCTGCCCTCTAGGGCCGCTTGGCGAGCGGAACGTACTCTGCGCTCTCGCTCCCGGTGAAAATCTGCTCGGGGCGGTAGATGCGGTTGCCCTGCAGTTGCTCCAGCCAGTGCGCCAGCCAGCCGCTGATGCGACTGATCGCGAAGATCGGCGTGAACAAATCGGTCGGGATGCCGAGGCTCTGATAGACCACGCCGCTGAAGAAATCGACGTTCGGGAAGATTCCCTTCGCACCGTAGATCGGCACGCAGATCTTTTCGAGTTCGAGTGCAATGTCGTATTTTTCGGGCCGGCTGTCCTCGTTGAAAGCATTCTCGGCCAGTTCCTGCAGCACGGTCGCCCGCGGGTCTTTCACCTTGTAGACGCGGTGGCCGAGGCCCATGATCTTGTGTTTGGGGTTGGCCTTGAGCTTGGCGTCGAGCCAGGCCTTCACGCGTGCGGTGCCGCCGATCTCCTCGAACTGGGCGAGGGCTTCCTCGTTGGCTCCGCCGTGCAGCGGGCCGCTGAGCGAGCCGATGGCGGAAGCCATGGTCTGATACGGACTGGCGAGCGTCGAGCCGGTGACGCGGGCCGTGAACGTGCTGGCATTCATGGTGTGCTCGGCGTGCAGCACGAGGCAGGCATCGAGTACCTTGCGGACCGATGGGCTCGCGGTCTTGCCGAAGAGCATGTAGTAGAAGTTACCCGCGTGATCGAGGTCGGGCCGGGGATCGATGATCTCGTGTCCGCCGCGGACGCGGTGAAACGCTGCCACAAGAGTGGGCATCGCCGCAAGCAGGCGCAGGGCCGCGTCCCAGTTTTTCGCGTCGTCGGCCACCGAACGGCAGGGGTAGAACAGCCCGAGTGCGGCGATGCTTGTCTGCAGCGCGTCCATCGGATGCCCGGAGCTCGGCATGCAGCGGATCAGATCCTTCAAGCGGATGTGAACAGCGCGACGCACCTTCAGATCCTGCTCAAAATCCGCTAATTCCTTCTGGCTCGGCAGGTCGCCCTTCATCAGCAGGTACGCGGTCTCTTCGAACGAGCTTTCGCGGGCTAGCGTCTCAACCGGGATACCGCGATATTTCAACTGGGCGCGCTGCCCGTCGATGAAGCTCACCGCGGACTTGGCCGCCGGCACGTCTTCCAGGCCTGCTTTGTATTCGCTCTCGGTCATGGCGGTCCCGGCAGTAGTAATACTGGAATGATAGTTAAGGTGCGGTCGTTGTCACGCTGTCATTCGCAGCAGGATCTTTCCTCCTTTGCCCGCCGCGGCTGCATGACTGACCGCCTCGCGGACCTGCTCCAGCGGATATTCCTTGGCGATCTCCGTTTTGATCACGCCGTCGCGGACGAGTTTCTTCACGGTGCGGAAGAGGCCGAGCATGGTGGGGATCGACTGCCACTTGACCCAGTTGGAGAGCCAGAAACCTTCGATGCTGGCACTGGCGGTGATGAGGAAACGCGGGTCCACGCGGGCGGGTTCGCCGCTGAGGGCTCCGTAGACGAGCATGCGGCCCCGTTTGGCGAGGCAGGTGGCCGCCTGACTTCCGGCCTCGCCGCCGACAGGATCGATGGCGTGTTTCACACCGTCGCTGGTGATGGCAAGCACCTGATCGCGGAGCGGGCCGTCGCTCTCGACGAGAACGTGATCGGCACCCAGGGCTTTGAGTTCGGCGACTTGCTCTCTGCGGCGGACAACGTTGATGGTGCGGAAGCCGTGGACCTGCCCGAGACGGATGATCATTTTTCCGAGGGCGCTACCCGCCGCGGTCTGCAGGAGGAATTCGCCGCTCGCGATCTTCAGCACCTTTTGCGTCATGGCCACGGCAGTGACCGGGTTCACGAAAAAGCTCGCGGCCTGATCGTCGGGCATCTCGTCGGGAACGGGAATCACCTGGCGTGCGGTGGTTACGGTGTGTTGGCACCAATTCCCGCTGCGGTCGTTGAGCACGGCGACCCGCTTACCACGACGGAAGCGACCGAGCAGGCCCCCGCCGTTGGCTTCCACCACGCCGACCCCTTCAAAGCCCGGCGTCGCGGGGAGACTTGGTTTGATACCGTACGCGCCCTGAATGTACATCAGGTCCGAGGGATTGATCGGGCTGGCGATCATCCGCACCAGCACCTCGCCGCGGGCGGGTGCGGGAGTGGGACGATCCTGCACCGTCAGCACGTCTTCAGGATTGCCGGTCTGCTCGAATACGACTGCACGCACGGTGACATCTCACAATGGAACAGTGCATCGATATGGAATTTGCCTCGACGTGGGCTAGCTGGCGACGCGATTGCGACCGCTGTTCTTGGCTTCGTAGAGCTTATCATCAGCGCGACGGAGGAGTTCCACCGCCGACAGGCCTTTCTCACCGGAGGTGGACGCGACGCCGGCGCTGATCGTCAACGGCAGGGTCTGATCTTCGAAGGTGAAGGACTTCGCCTCCACAGTCAGCCGCACGCGCTCGGCAACATCGAGTGCCGCTGGTTGGGCCGTTTCGACCAGCACCATGCAGAATTCTTCCCCACCAGTGCGTGCGAACAGATCCTCCCGGCGGACATGCACCCGCACGCGCTGACTGAACTCGCGGAGCACGAAGTCACCGCAGAGGTGACCATGCGTGTTGTTGACATCGCGAAACAGATCGATGTCGAACATGGCGACCGACAGCGGGCGAGTGTGGCGGATCGAACGGGCGAGTTCACGGTCGAGGAAATCCAGCAGATAGCGGCGGTTGTGAATGTCGGTCAAACCATCGATGATCGTCAACCGGTAGATTTCCTCATGGTAGTCGAGTTCGATGTTGCCGCCGGTGAGGAATTTGTAGATACAGTTGCCCACGCGGACGTGGTTGCCGTCGTGCAGCAACGTGGGCTCATGTGCGGGGACATCGTTGACGAAGCTACCGTTGGTGCTCTGCAGATCGCTGATATAGTAGCCGTCGGACATGCTGACGATGCGGGCGTGTCGTCGGGAGACGGAACTGTCGCAGATGCGGATGTCGTTGTCTTCGCCGCGACCGAGGAAGATGCCCGTCTCGCCGAGCGTGTAGCGTCGGCCCATGTTCGGGCCACTGGGATAGATGTGCACGAGGCACGCTTCGCCGGCGGGTCGGCCGACAAACCGACGCGGAGCCGTCACTTGAGTATCGTGGACGCGTTCGAGCAACGCACTATTGGGCATATTACACCGGGCGAGGGAGCGACTTGACACGCAAAAAATAGCACTTGCTGTCACGAACGCAATGCGCCGAGAGATGGTTTGTCGGATTCCACGACTCTCTCGGCTGAGTTTTCAGCCGAGAGGCAGGACCATTCATTCCCGCCTGTAAAATTGCGATTATTTTGAAATTGCTGTGGGAAGCAGTCCCTGAATCCGCGCGTGCGGTTTGACGAGATCGACCAGAATCGGTGAAGGCGTCGCCACTTCGCTCTTGTTGCCTGCCAGATCCCACGCGCTCACTTTCAGGTAGAGCTTGTGCGTCGGCAGGTTGGTCGGGAGCTTCCAGCCGTAGGTGCCTGTGTTCGCGATGCGGAGTGCGGTGCTTTTGCCCATGCCTGCAGCGACGGGGACGAGCGCCTCGCCATCGCCAACGGGCTGCCATGGCCCGCTGGGGCTCTCACTCCATTCCAGCGCGATCGGCTCCTTGCCGAGGTTACCGTCGGTCGCCTCCCATTTCAGCGTCAGCACTTCACGATTCGCACTGTCCGCTTCGGGCTGAAAAATCTTGATGATCGGCGGAGTCAGATCGACCCTGACGCGAAACTCCGGCAGCGTGCCCTTGCTCGGCGGAGCTTCCGAGAGCCCCGCACCGCTCACCGGCACCAGGCGAAAACCATACACACCCTCCGGCTGTGGGTTGTACTTGCGGTCGAGTGCCACCTTCAGCGGACTCTCGCGGCCATCGTGTTCGCTCCACTTCACCCACATTTGACCATCGTCGCGGGTGACATAGAGATCGATGCGGCTGACGCCCGAAGCGCCTGCTTCCATCTGATAGGGCAGATCGAATTTCACAAAGTTGATCACCGTCGCCACGGGCAGATTGACCGCAGGCGTGGTCGCGACCGGCATGCCCGGCGACGATG
>JBGSSZ010000312.1:0-2365 GCA_041736785.1 Limnoglobus sp. | reverse complement strand
CGAAGGCGATGCCATTGGCGCTTGCGGGATTCGACCCCGACACCGTGCTGTTGCGCATCAGGAAGCTGCCGGTGTAGCTGTCCGGCGTGCGGATGCCGGAAGTCGCGTTCACGGAAAAGAGCGACGCGTTGTCGGCGATGGTGCTGTTGAGGATGGTCACGACGGCGATCGGACTGACGACATTCACCGCGCCGAAGTTGTTGCCGCTGAGCGTGGAAGAACTGATTTCGAGGTTGCCGCCGGCTTGGATCCCGCCGCCGCCCTGGGGAGCGATGTTGTCGGCAATCGTGCTGCCGACGACGAAGATCGAGCCGTTGGCGATGAGGCCACCGCCCGTTTCACTCGCGGAGTTGCTGAACACGCGGCTGTTCTGGACTGCGAGCGCGCCGTCCGTGAGGATGCCGGCACCGGAGGTGGCGGCGCAATTGAAGATGCTGACGTCGTCGAGGCTGATTGTCGTGCCAACGGCGCCGAGAATCCCCCCTCCGCCCCCCGTGGACTTGCCATTGGCGATCTCCACTGCTCGCAGCAGCACCGTCGATGTCCCTTTGGCCTGGAAGACGCGGTGAGCTCCCTGGCCGTCGAGGACGACGCGCGACGGTGCACCCGTGCCGTCAACCACGACGGACTTTTCCGCGATCTGCACACTGCCCGTCAACAGGATGTTGCCCCCGACGCTGAAGCGGATAGTGTCGTTGTCGCCGAACGTTCCTGTGATCTGCAGCTTCTCTGTGGGGCCGAGCAAGTTGGCGTTGCCTTCGCTGATGGCGAGGAGGGCGTCGGCGAAGGAAAGCGTGCTGTTCGGGAACTGCAGCGTACCGTCGTTGGTGTTGACGGTGAGCGTGGCCGGGGCGAGGCGGTCTTCCAGGCGAACGATGTTCAAGCGGGTCATGGCAGTCTCCGGTGCCGGCCTCGGCGGGATTGCCTGCGGCCTCGGAGGTCACTGCGTCAGTCGTGGCGAAACTCCCAACCCGATTCCAGATTATTTTTTCTTCGTCCCGCCAAGGGCATCAAGTTGCTTCTGCCAGACGGCCGCCTCGGCCGTGTTGTCCCGCAGCTTGTAGAAACTCACGAGATACTGTGTCGCATAGACGAGCGGAGTGCCGTCGGTCGGAGTGAGCTGGTGGGACCGCTCCGCCAGCCCGCGGGCGCCGTCGAGCAGCAGCGGTTCGGCCTCCTCGAAACGGCGCTGGCCCAGAAACGAAGCCCCGTACAGCTACTTGGTATGAAACGTACTCCAGCGATCGGGCTCCTGCGCGACGCGGATTGCATGGGCCTGTTCAAGAACGTCCTCCGCGTCCGTCCAAGCCTGGAACCTCATGAAATCGAGACCACAGTTGCTCAAGCGATTCGCGAGTTCCGGGCTCGATTTGTCGAGGCTGGCGCGATCCGACGCGACGAGTTCCTTGACGACGGCGATGCCGAGTTCTCTCATCTTCGTTGCACGATACGCCGCCACCAGCGCTTCGCTCGCCCAGCGGAGGTTGAACTTGCCGCGATCGCGGTGGACCTGTGCGAGAAGCTCGCGTTCCTCGCGCCGACGCCCGGTCTGGCCGTAGCAGATCGCGAGGTTGGCCGTCGTGAAGAGCGTGCTGTAGTCCGTATCGCCAAGTTGCTTCCGCAGCAGCGCCCGGACGGGTTCGAGGATCGCAATCGCTTCGTCGAAGAGCTTCTCATGGCGGCAGGCGGCGCCGAGGTTCATCTTCGCGTGCAGAGTCTTCAGATGCGTATCCCCTTGGCGGACTTTGCGGATCTCGACGATCTTCCGCATCATGGGCAGTGCTTCTGCCCGCTGGCCGGCGTCGAAGAGCATGCCGGCCAGGCTTTCGGCGGTGTCGAGCCGCTACGGGTGGTGCGGCGGAAGCGTCCGCTCAACGGCCTGATGCACTTCCTTCATCTCCTTCAGCCCTTCGGCCATGCGGCCTGCCTTACCGAGCACGATGGCAAGATCCTTCCGCGCGGAGAGCAGTTGCGGATCGAGAGGCGTCAGCGTTTCGCTACGGATGTCCACGATGCTCTGGTGCCGCTTCACAGCCTGCTGCGGCTGCCCGGTCAATGCTTCCGCTGTCGCCAGGTTGCCGAGCACCGTCAGCGTCGCAGGGTCCTTCTCCCCCCGCAGCCTGTGCGTTTCGGCGTGGACGACGGTCAAGAGTTTGACGGCTTCGTCGTGGCGGCCGGTGTCGCGGTAGGCCAGGGCCAGGCTGTTGGCGACCTTCAGCGTATCGGTGTCCGTCGCCGCGAAGAGCACCACATGCCGGCGGTGCAGGTCGACGAACATCGGCACCGATTCGCTGTACTGACCATCGTCGTGCAGCGCGCCGGCGAGGCTGTGCCGGACCGCCAGTGTGTCGCGGTGATCCGGGCC
>JBGSSZ010000309.1:0-4514 GCA_041736785.1 Limnoglobus sp. | reverse complement strand
ACTAAATCACACAAGAACTCGTAAGTCTCCCTCACGCCGGGTGATCCCGGCACGATCGAGATACTCGCAAATCGGCACGGCGTACTTTCGCGTCGTGCCGAGTTCGTTTCGGATGTCCGCCACGGTCGCTCCCCCCTTCGCCAGCAGTGCCCGCACCTTCGCAATCATCTGCCCGGCCGTGTCTGCGTGCAGATAGATTCCTTCCGCGACTTTGACCAGCAACCCCTCCGCGACGGCGACCTCGAAAATCTCCACGAGCCCTTTCGTGCTTCCGCCCGCGTGATTGGCAAAACTCCCCGGCTCGGGCGGCGCGAATCCGGCTGCCGCATGAGCCGCCACGATCTGATCCTTCAAGTCCCGCTGCTTCGCGCTCAGCTTGGGTTTGAAATCCGCCCAGGCAATCCGGCGACTTGTGCCCACCAGCGTCTTCTCCTTGAGCATCCGCTCGATCATCTCATGCAGCAGCGTGCTCTCGATGTCCGCAAGCTCCGCGAGAGCCGCTCCGCGGTCGTGGTTCGTCAGCAGCGGTTGCTCGGCGTGCAGCACCGCCAGCCGGGCGAGAATCCGCGACTTCAATTCGAGAATGCGTTCCGCATGAATCAGCTTGGTGAGCTTGACCACTTTCCTCGCCGCGAGCAATTGCTGCACGCACTCGTCGCAGACGTCGGGTGCGATGCCCGCGGTGCGAGTGAGTTCGTGCGGCTCGAGCCCCGCGAACCCAGCAAACCACGCGGCGGCTTCGGCACAGTCGGGGCCCGTCAGCCGCTCGAGCCAGTTCACTGACTCTGCGTGCCGACGACGGAGCTTGCGTGCCGTCGGTTGCAGAATCACTCCGCCGCCCAGTGTGTGCTCGGCCGAGGCATCACGCACTACAAACGGCTGCCCGTGCACTCCGGTCACGGGTTCTTCGAGAAAGAGTTGGGCCAGTGTCGTCTCGCCGCGGGGGAGTGTGTCGGATTGCAGCAGCGACGCCTTGGCCATCACTTCCGCGGTGCCGAGGTGCAGCCGCAGCGGCAAGCGATGCTTGATCTCGCGCACCGCGTCACCAATTGTGGTGAGCTTCACGGTCAGCACCCGACTCGGCACCAGCGAGCCGGGCGTGGCCAATTCCTGCCCGCGGCGGACCTGTTCGTGTGGCACACCGGCGAGGTTCACTGCTCCCCGCATTCCGCGACGAAGCTCCTCCACGCTGCGGCCGTGATTGTTGAGCGATCGCACCCGGATCGATTCGGTGGTGCCGTCGCCGCGATGCCATTCGAGCATATCCCCCACCCGCACACTGCCGCTGAGCACTGAGCCGGTGATGATCGTGCCGTGCCCTTGCAGCACAAACGAGCGATCGATCGGCAGCCGGAATGGCTCCCGCCGCGTGGTGTCCACCACGGCACGACTCAACGCGGCGATCGCGTCTTTCAACTCCGCGACACCGCTCAGCGTGGTGATCGATGTGGCGATGATCGGTGCCGCCTCAAGGAAGCTGCCCTGGACCAGTTCGCGGATTTCGAGTTCGGCGACTTCGCGCGTGATCTCGTCGGCGAGGTCGCACTTGGTCAGTGCGATCACACCGTGCTTGACACCGAGCAGCTTCAGAATCTCGAAGTGCTCCCGCGTCTGCGGCATCACCGAGTCGTCCGCGGCGATCACGAGCACCGCAAGATCGATCCCCGTCGCCCCGGCGAGCATGTTGTGAATGAATCGCTCATGCCCCGGCACGTCGACGATACCGACGCGGATGTCACCGAGTTCGAGCTCGGCGAAGCCGATGTCGATGGTGATGCCGCGGGCTTTCTCCTCCGGCAGGCGATCGGTGTCGATACCGGTGAGCGCCCGCACCAGCGAGGTCTTCCCGTGATCGATGTGGCCTGCGGTGCCGAGGATCAGATGACGCTGCATGGTGATACTCTACCAATCCGCCCTGCTCTGCTTGCACCGCTGTCGGATGAACCCGGTCTCGGCACCTAGCAGAATACATCCATCGTGGTTATCTTGGCTTCCATGCCAAACTCCCCCACGCGCGTCCGCTACTCCATGCTCGGGATGCTGTGTCTGCTCGCCATGATCACCTACATGGATCGGGCGATGTACGGCAGCGCCAAGAACGACATCATGGCCGCGATCGGCCGCCCGGTCAGTGATTTCTACTACATTCTGCTGGCGTTTCAGATTGCCTACGCGCTCTTCGAGATCCCCGCCGGTTGGCTGGGCGACCGATTCGGGCCGCGGTTTGCACTGCTGCGGGTCGTGCTCTGGTGGTCCTTCTTCGTCGCCGTCACCGGCTGCGCGGGACTGACCCTGCCGGGGTCGGATATCGTGCTGGTCGGGTTCGGTGTGCTGATCGCGACGGAATTCATGTTCGGCATGGGCGAAGCCGGGGCGTTCCCGAATATCTCCAAAGCCATCTACAACTGGTTCCCCGACAGCGATCGCGGCTTCGCCAAAGGAGCCATCTGGATGTCCGCGCGCTTCATGGGCGGGCTGACCCCCGCGCTGTGGGTGCTACTCGTGGAGATCAACGGCTGGTCGTGGCGGATGGCGCTCTGGAGCTTCGCCGGAGTGGCCGTGACCTGGTGCATCGTTTTCGCGATCTGGTTCAAGAACAAGCCGGGCGAACATCGCTCGGTGAACGCGGCCGAGCAGGCACTGATCGACTACGGCCGGCAACCGGCGCGACCGGGGTACCACGGCACGCCCTGGAAAAAGATCTTCGGCAATCGCAATGTGATCGCACTCTGCGCGATGTACACCGTGACGAATTTCAACTGGTATTTCCTGATGTACTATCTGCCCGGCATGCTCAAAAACGAGTTCCCCGAATGGCAGATCACCGACAGTGGCAAGCTCGGTCTGGCCATCCTCGGCGGTGCTCCCCTGCTCGTCGGCATGTTCGGCTGCTACCTCGGCGGCGTGCTGAGCGATCGCGTGATTCGTCGGACGGGCAGCCGCAAGTGGGGCCGCCGCGGCGTGGCGATGCTCGGCTACGCACTCGCGGGTAACTGCTATCTCCTCGCTGCGGGCTGCACGGACAATCTCTATCTCTTCGCCGGCTGTCTGATCTGCGTCGGCTTCTTCAACGATCTCATGCTGGCCCCCGCCTGGGCCGCGTCGCAGGACATTGGTCGCCGCTACTCCGCCATTGTCGGCGGCACCATGAATATGATCGGCAACCTCGGAGCCGCTCTCGGCATCTACACCACAGGCAAAATACTCGAAGCCTACACGTTCGAGGGCAATCCAAATCCCACCACGAACGGCTTCATCGTCTGCTTCCTCATCTACAGCATCGTCTACCTGCTTGGCGTGATCGCGTGGCTCTTCATCGATCCCACCGTGCCCGTCGTCCGCGACGACGAGTGACTGTGTTCACAACCGTAAGGTTGTGTCGCCGCGGTGGTAGCGTCTGTAAGATTCACTGCGGGGGGAGCATGCGGATTGCGTTGATCACTGCCGGGGCGGCCGGGATGTACTGCGGGAGTTGCCTGCGCGACAATGCGCTCGTGCGGGCGTTGCAGGCCCTCGGCCACGACGCCACACTCATCTCGACCTACACACCGATCCGCACTGACGAGGAAGATGTCAGCGAGCCACACGTCTTCTACGGCGGCGTGAACGTCTATCTGCAGGAAAAGCTCTCGCTCTTCCGCCACACTCCGCGGTTTGTGGACAGCCTGCTCGATTGGCCCGCGCTGCTGCGGTGGGCGGGCCGTTTTGCCCATCGCACGCAATACGACAAGCTCGGCGGCATGACGATTTCGATTCTCGAAGGCCGGGCCGGGCATCAGCGCAAAGAACTCAAACGGCTCGTTGAGTGGTTCAAGACCGATCTCAAACCCGAAGTGATCCTGCTGACCAATGTGCTGCTAAGCGGCATGGTGCCGGAACTGAAGCGGGCACTCGGCGTGCCCATCCTGGCCACGCTGCAGGGCGACGACATTTTCCTGGAGGCTCTGAAGCCCGGCGATCGCCGACAGTGTCTGGATCTGATCCGCCGCAACTGCGAATCGCTCGATGGCCTCATCGCGACGAGCCGATCGTACGCCGATCACATGAGCGACTATCTCGGCATCGACCGCTCGAAGATTGAAGTGATTCCGCCGGGGTTGCACCTGCACGGCCACGGCGGGCCAAAGCTGCCGCGAGCCGACGCCAGGCCCGTGATCGGGTTCTTTGCCCGCATCGCACCGGAGAAAGGCCTGCACCATCTGGTCGATGCGTTTGTCGAACTGCGGAAGACCACCAAGGCACCGCTCCTGCGGGTGTCGGGCTGGCTCGGCGAGCAGAACCGGGCCTATCTGAACGAGCAGCGGGCCAAGCTTGCGGCCGCGGGGCTCGCGCAGGACTTCGAGCATGTCGAGTCGCCGGACCATGTGTCGAAGGCGAATTTTCTGCGCTCGCTGGATGTGCTATCGGTGCCGACGGTGTACCGCGAGCCGAAGGGGTTGTTTGTGCTGGAGTCGTGGGCGAACAGTGTACCCGTGGTGCTGCCAAACCACGGCTGCTTCACCGAACTGGTCGAA
>JBGSSZ010000304.1:0-3032 GCA_041736785.1 Limnoglobus sp. | reverse complement strand
AGCGGGCCACTGGGCAGGTACCGCACTCGCCACCCAGGGGTGCAGCGCAAACGCTGCGGCCAGGCGCACCGGCATCGCCGGGTCCGCGCTCGAAAACTCTGCGGGCGTGTTCGACAGATACCGCACTTCGGCCAGGAAGGTCGCGCGGTCCATGCCCGGCGGCGGGCTCACCTCCATCGCATCAAACGACACCTGATACCGAGGCCGGTCGACAATTGCACCACCCGCCTGATCACCAAGCTTCACGACGGCAAAATAAACCACCATCACCAGCGCGAGTGTACACAGCCCGGCAAGTGCGGGCTTGAAGTTCATGCGCTTCACGGGTTTCGATGCCGGTTTCTTGGCCATGTCTGCTCGGCTGGAACGCGGGCCATTGTACGCGGAACTACCAGACGTGCAGTTCCTGCTCGAGGGCGATGCCGAGTTTGTCCTTGACGGTTCCGCGGACTTTCTCGACCAGTGCGAGGATATCGGCTGAGGTCGTGCCCGGGTGGGCGACGACGTAGTTCGCGTTGCGTTCGCTGAGTTCGGCCCCACCGACTTTGGTCTTGGCGAGCCCGGCGCGGTCGATGACGCTCCCTGCACTCGTGCCGGCGGGATTGCGGAAGAGTCGCACACTCGCCTGAAACGACTGCGGTTCCACCAGCTTTCGCAGGGCCCAAGCCTTCTTCATGCGGTTGAGCAACGCGTGCGGTTCGCGGGGATCGAGTGCGAATTCGACCCAGAGGATCACCGGTTCGTCGAGATCGCTGGCGTGGTCGCGGAAGTTCAGTTCGTCGCGGCTGCGAAGGGCTTCGGTCCCTTCGTCGGTGAGGACGTTGACATTGCGGACCGCCGCACCGATTTCCCCGGAACGGTCGCCGACATTGCAGCGGACACTGCCGCCGACCGATCCGCGCAGACCGACGAGGGTTTCGAGACCGCCGAGGCCGGCTTTGACGGTATGGGCGATCAAATCGTAGAGTGGTGTGCCACCGCCAGCGACGACCGTCTTGCCTTCGGTGCGGATAAAGCTGAATGCGTCGCCGGCGAGTCGAACCACCGCACCCGGCACGGGCTCTTCGCGGACCAGCAGATTGAAGCCGCCGCCAAGCATCCGCAGCGGGATCTGCTTGCTCTTGCAGTGTTTGAGCACAGCGGACAGCTCTGCCACCGTGCGGGGTTGCACGAAGTGCTCCGCCGGGCCACCGATGCGGAGGTGAGTGTACGGTGCCAGCGGTTCGCCGCTTTTGGTAATCTCAGGAAACGCCGCAGCCAGCATACTCAGCTTCCGTGTGTTGCTGCCATTTTAGGGAACAGTTCCGCCATGAAAACGTCCAAGTGCCGCGGAACTCGAAGCCGTGGGCGGGGTTTCGTAATCTAAGCGATTTTTCGGCTATATTGGTCCATACACACGACACGGAGACACGCATGACACTCAACCGGCGAATCAAATGGATTTCGACCGCTGCACTCTCGCTCGGCATGTTCGCGATTCTGGCCGTCGACGGCGTCGAAGCGGCCAGCAAGGCAGCCGAAGCCAAGAAAGCAATCGCGGACCTCGCAGCCGCGAAAGAGCCCAGTGCCAAAGCCGCGGCCCTGGAGCAAATCGGCAAAATCGCCCAAGTGCAGAAATCGCTGGCGACACCCGCCATGTCCGACATCCGCAAAGCCATGACCGACGCAAGCCCGGTGGTTCGCAAAGCTGCTGCCACCGCCTACGGTCGCTGTGATCCTGATCCAAAAGAAGGCGTGCCTCTGCTCGTGAAAATGCTCAAAGACGAGAAGAACGAAGAGGTCAAAATCGGCATCGCCCAGGGCCTGGCCGCCATGGGCCCGGGTGCCAAGGATGCGATGCCAGCCATTCGCGAGCAGATGAAGATCGAGAGAGCCAAGGCGAAAGACGGCAAGCAGACCAAACTGCAGCGTGAACTCGGCAACACCGGCCGTGCCATCGCTGAGCGAAAAAAGAACTGAGCCTCACCAGGAATCACAGCGAGCCGCGACGAATCGTCGCGGCTCGTTGCATTGTGTGCTGTCAAAGCATGACCGTGCCGAGGTAGATCAGCAGCCCGACGCAGATGAGCAGCAGGAAGAAGACCATCCAGACCCGGAATGCCAGGCGATAGGCAGGATTGTCCGCGCCGCCGGGGTAGGGCTGGGACCGCTCTTCGGGGATCGGATTCATGATGAAGTCTCCATCGACCATTTGCACTGATCAGTCGAACAAAAACTGCCTTGCTGACACTGCGGACTGATAAACGGGCTACACGTCAGAGCGTTGGTCCGACATGCCAGGGGGCAAACTCATCCTCACCCACGCCGTGAAGTTCGCTCTTGGTCCTGCGGCCACTTGCGACCGCCAGCACCGCTTCAAAAATCTCCTGGCCCACTTCCTCCACCGGCACGCCCAGCAGAATCCGCCCGGCGTCGATGTCCATGTCCGAGATCATTCGCTCGTACAACGGCGTGTTCGTCGCGATCTTCAGGCACGGAGCCGGCTTGCAGCCATACACGCTGCCCCGCCCGGTCGTGAAGACGCAGACGTTGGCGCCGCCGGCCACGATCCCGGTCATGCTCACCGGATCGTAGCCGGGTGTGTCCATCACCGTGAAGCCCTTCGACGTAATCGCCTCGGCATACCGAACGACATCGACCATCGCCGTCGTGCCCGCCTTCGCCACGGCCCCGAGGCTTTTCTCGTAGATCGTCGTGAGGCCACCCTCTTTGTTGCCCACGCTGGGGTTGTTGTTGATTTCTGTGCCAAAGATGCCTGTGTACCATTCCCACCACTTGATGCGTTCGACGAGTTTCTCGCCGACAGCTTGGGACACGGCCCGACGGGTCAGCAGGTGCTCAGCCCCGTAGATCTCAGGCGTCTCGCCGAGGACTGTCGCTCCACCCTGCTGCACCACGAGATCGCTGGCGACGCCGAGCGCGGGGTTGGCCGTGACGCCGCTGTTCCCGTCGCTGCCGCCGCACTCGGTCCCGAGGATGAGTTCGGCTACCGGGATCGGCACGCGGCGGACGTTGTTCGCTTCCGGCAGCAT
>JBGSSZ010000261.1:0-4713 GCA_041736785.1 Limnoglobus sp. | reverse complement strand
CGTGGCTGCAGCAGGCGTGCCATCGGACAGCGCGCCGCCATTGAGGAACCGACCAAACGCGCCGGCATCGAAGAGGAACGGATCATCCTGTTCTGCGGCGCGGAACTGACCGCCGCCGCGGACATCGACGTTCGATTCCGTGATCCCCTTGACGATCACGCCGCCCGTGCCGGGGAAGCGGGCCGCGGGGAGTGCCCGCACCACCGCGTCCTGCTTGTTGCCGTTGGCCGCGTCGGGCGGACCAAACGTCGCACGGAAGACAATATCGTCGGTCGTGTTCAAGAGGTCGCGGTTGGCGATGCGGAAATCGAACAGCGTCCCTTCCGCGAAGGTATTCTTGGTCGTCGCGGTGGAGAACGGGCTGACCGTCATCGTCAGCACCGAATTGTCGGCATTGGCCGGGGACTGGAAGATAAAGATGTCGTTGATGTCCGCACGGCTGATGTCGGGCGTGATGCCGGGCGGGCCGAAGATCGGGCCATCGCGATGGTCGGCATCCGATGCAATGTAGACTCCACTCATGTTGGTTGGGGATTCCGTGAAGAACCCGGTGATGAGCGCGTCGGAGGAGATCACGCCATCGGCACCGACTTGATTCAGCTTGGCGGCGTCGATCACCTTGACGTGCGGACCGCCGCCGGGGCCGGCGCTCAGGATCACTTCGGTCTGCCCGTCGCCGTTCAGGTCGTCGGCACTGACACGGACCCCGCCGCGGAAGCTGGGAGCGAACGCGAAGAAGCTGGTGGCGAGGGCATCGTTGGGGAGGAGGATTCCGCCTGTGGCCTTGTTGAGTTGTGTGCCGTCAACGATCTTGACGTGGGGTCCGCCGCCCTGCCCGGCCCCGACAATGACATCGCGGGTGTTGTCGCCGTTTTCGTAGCCGGCTGCGACGAACACGCCGCCGCGGAAGCCCGCACCGTAGGGTCGGAAGTTCGCCAACAGTGCGGTCTCGGCGATCTGGCCATTGGCTTGGACGTCGTTCAGTTTTGAGGCGTCCACAACTTTGACAAACGCGTCGCTGCCGGGGCCGCTGCCGAGGATGAGTTCGGCGAGGTTGTCGCGATTGATGTCGCCCGCGCCGAGGCTGACGCCGCCTGTGAATCCGGGATCAAAGGCGAAGAAGCTGCCCAGCAGCGCGCTGTCCGCGATAGTGCCATCGCCATTGCGCTGGGAGAGCTTGGACGAGTCGAACACTTTGACCTTCTGGGCACCGTCGAGAGGAGCGACGACGATGTCGGCCTGGCTGTCGGTGTTGAAGTGGTCAGCAGCAAGCTGGACGCCGCCACGGAAGCTGGGATCGTACGCGAAGAAGCTGAAGAGCAGTTCGTTGTCGAAGCCGTCGAAAACTTTGATGTGCGGGCCGCCGCCAGGACCGGCGGCAGTGATGACATCAGGCGTGTTGTCGCCATTGATGTCTGCGATCGCCACGGTCACACCGCCGGTAAAGCCCGGATAGGGCTGGAAGGTCCGCATGGAGTTCAGCTTGATGTCGAAGACTTCGACGGTCGGCCCGGTCGCGGTCGCGGTGATCTGCGTGAGCGGCAGCTTGAAGCGGGTGACGGCGTCGCCAGCGTTCTGGGTGAACCAGAGATCGCCGCTCTTCGTGGACGTGATGCCGAGCGCGAGATCACCATTGTCCATGTAGTCGTATTCGTTGAGCGGCGGGTGACCCGAGGTGGCCTTGCCCTCGAAGAACGCGCTGCCGGGCAGACGACCAATCCGGCTGCTGGCGGTTTCGGTGAAGTAGATCGCGCCGTCAGCACCCGCGACGATCTGGTGCGGTCCGCGGTTGACCGGAAGATTGAACTGGAAGAACTCACCCGCCGTCGTCAGGCGACCCACTTGCGAGCGGCCAAAATCCGTGAAGTAGAGATGCCCGCCCGGGCCCGTGACGATGTCTTCCGGATCGCTGAACCCGCCAGCCGGCACGGGGACCGTGAACTCGTCAACCGCGCCGGCGATCGTGATGCGACCGATCTGACCCGAGCCGCCCTGCGTGAACCAGAGCGCGCCGTCAGGTCCGTTGGTGATGCCCGAGGGCGCGCTACCGACGCCGGGCACGTCGAATTCGAGAATGCTGCCTGAGGTCGTGATGCGGCCGATCTGATCCGAGCCGCTTTGGGTGAACCAGAGCGCGCCGTCGGGCCCGGCCACGATGTCGTTCGGTGCGCTGTCAGTGCCCGGCACCAGAAACTCTGTCAGCGACGCCTGAATGGCACTGTCGCTCCCGGCCATCGGGTCAAGACGACCAATCCGGTCGCCACTGCTCTGTGTGAACCAAAGCATGTTGTCGGCACCGACTGCGAGATTCAGCGGCCCGCGACCAGCCGGCAGCGTGAACTCCGTGACCACGCCGGTGGGTGTGATGCGGGCAATGCGATCCGACGCGAACTCGGCGAACCAGAGATTGCTGTCGGGCCCTTCGGTGATGCCGACCGGCTGAGAGTTCGCGGTGATCCCCGCACTGAACTCAGTCGCGAAATCGAGCCGGGCATCCGGTACCCAGCGATCCTCAAGCTGCTCCATACTCATCCGAAACGGGCGCTTGTGCGCTCTGGCCGATTTGCCACGCAATGCACGTGTGAACATGTTGCACCTCAAGGAGAGAAAGTAGACCCGGAAATGACTTGGAACAGTGTAACAAGTGGATGTCAAGCTAATTTGGGCAAGTTGGGAAGTCAAGAAAATTCAGCACAGTCCTGCGGAAAATGTCGCCGAAACGCTCGCACAATCCGAATCAGCCCTTGGCCGGCGGGCTCGACGGCGGGTCCTTCAGTAGGTCGTCCTGCTCCTTCATCGGCTGCGCCTGACGGGCCTGTTCCTCGATCACGCCCGCTTCACTGGCGAGGCCACCCTCCGCCTGAGTCGATGCTGCATCCGAAGCGTCCGGCACCGACGGCTCCGGCTCGTGGTGCGGCTTCGCTTCGATCATCGTCACCGGGATGCCCTGCGGGAAGACCACTTCGCGGGCTTCATCGGGCATCGAGATGCCCTGCTTCTGGAACGCCAGCTTCACGAGCCGGATCACCGACGAGCGGACCTTGATGACACTGTGGGTGTGGCCATTGATCCAGAAATAGACGCGGAGGTTAATGGTGGCGGTGCCGAAGCTGTCGGCCAGCACCCACGGCTCCGGGTCGCGGAGGATCGCCGGGTGATCGAGCAGCACTTTGAGCGCCACGTCCTGTGCCTCGCTGATAGCGTCGTCGTAGCCGATACCGACGACGAAGTCTTCGCGGCGGTTCGGGTTGGTCGTGAAGTTGCGCAGAGTGCTCTTGTAGACTGTCGCGTTGGGGATCTGCACGATGTTTCCGTTGACGGTGATCATGACCGTGGTGCGCATGTTCAATTGCTGAATGAACCCGGTGATGCCGGCGATTTCGACGAGATCGCCCGATGCGAAGGGGCGCTGCACGCTGAGGAAGACGCTGGCGAGGAAATTTTCGGTGATGTCGCGGAAGGCGATGCCGACGGCGAGACCGACGAGCCCGGTACCGCCGACGACCGTGAGCGCGAGTTGCGTGAGACCCGACACGCGCAGCACAATGTAGACACCGACGAGCAAAACGAAAAATCCGATGGCATAGGCGACGACGCTGCGCAGGAGCTTCGCCTGGATGCGCGATCGGAGTAACCGCCGGGCCAGCCGCGTGGCCATGACACCCGCTCCGGCAGCGAGCAAGAGGATCAGCAGGGCAAACATCAGAAACGGCAGCGAGTGAACGAAGTCTCGCCACAGTCCGAGGAGTCCGCTCCATGCCGGGCCGAAGTCCCAGATCGACGGTTCGATCACCTCAATGCTGTTCGCGACCGCGACGACATCCTGCGTTTTGCTGGCCAGGTCACCGGCCCATTTTTTGAGGTCTTCGGTCTGTGTCTGGCCGCCGAGAAAGACCACGCCTTCCTCGACCTTCACCGTCGGCTCCACGAACCATCCGGTGGCGACGAGCACGCTCTGCAGCCGCTTGCGGATTTCCCGGTCGTGCGCGACCGGCACCACGTCCACCTTTGCGGGGGCGACGGACAACTCTTCCTTGTCGGGTGCTTTCTTCTTGAGGGGGTCGGTCGATTTCGCCGGCGGCTCCTGACCCTGCACGCTCAACGCCAGCACGCACCACAACACTGCTAGCAGTGAACCGCGAACCCATCGGCGAGTGCTGAACGACATGAAACCTCCGGAGTACGGCGTGCGGAACACGTTCTGATTTACGAGATTCCCGGTGCAGCCATAAACTGTTTCCCATGAGCGTCCACTCCGAACATGGCTTCCTGCTCTTCCAGCAGAACCGCTACTCCGATGCCGAGCGCGAGTTCAAGCTCGCGATCATGGAGGAACCCGACTCGGGCTTCGAGCATGCCATGCTCGCCCGGATTTATCTCAACACACACCGCCTCGACGATGCGGAGGCGGAGGCGAAAGAAGCACTGCGGCTCGATCCGGGGCATCCGTTCTGCCATCTGACCATGGGGCTTGTGCTGCTGACGCGGAACCGCTTCGCCGAGGCGGAGGCATCCGCGAACGAGGCCCTGCGCATCGATTCGACCAATGCGGATACGTATGCACTGCTGGGTGCGGTGCGGATGAACCGACGCGACTTCGCCGGGGCCCGCTGTGCCGTCGAAGCGGGGTTGAGCTACGATCCCACACACATCGGTTGCTCGGCGATCCGCACGCAGGCCCTGACGCAGCAGGGTGACCGCACGGCGGCTCTG
>JBGSSZ010000217.1:0-1516 GCA_041736785.1 Limnoglobus sp. | reverse complement strand
TCGACGCGCACTCCCATGTCGGGATTTACCCGAAGCCGTCGGTCCCTGCTCATGCTGATGGCAACGAGAAGAGCGGCCCAGTGCAGCCGAGCCTGCGAGCACTCGACGCGATCGACCCGCGCGACCCCGGCATTCACATGGCCCTCGCCGGCGGCGTCACCACCGCGAACATTATGCCCGGGAGTGCCAACGTCATCGGCGGGCAGACGCTCTACGTCAAATTCCGCGGTGCGACCGTGGAGGCGATGCGGCTCATGGGCCGCGGCAGCGATGGCTCCGAGGTGCTCGGCGGCCTGAAGATGGCCAACGGTGAAAATCCCAAGGGCTACGGCCGCCGTGGTCAGGCACCCTTCACCCGCATGAAGATCGCCGCGCTGCAACGCGAACAATTCGTGAAAGCGAAGGAGTATTTGGCGAAGCTCGACAGCGACCAGAAGCCGGAGCGGGATCTGTCGCTCGAGCCCCTGGTCGAAGTTCTGCGACGCCAACGCACCGTGCACTTTCACAGTCATCGGGCCGACGATCTGATGACCGCGGTGCGGATCGCCGAGGAGTTCGGCTTCGAACTGGTGCTGCAGCACGCTTCCGAGGGCTATCGCGTCGTGGAGGAGTTGGCGGAGCGGAAGATCCCGGTGTCGCTGACGATCGTGGACAGTCCGGGCGGAAAGGCTGAGACGATGGGGCTGCTGGAAGAGAACGCGGCTGTGCTGGAGAAAGCCGGCGTGCTCGTGAGCATCAATACCGACGACTTCATCACCGAGAGCCGCTTCATCCTGGGCACGGGTGCCATTGCATTGCGGGGCGGCATGAGCGAGACCGCGGTGCTGAAAGCACTGACCATCAACCCGGCCACGATCATGCACCTGAATCACCGCGTCGGCAGTCTGGAGGCGGGCAAGGATGCCGACTTCGTCATCCTCAGCGGGCCGCCGTTCAGCACCTATACCAAAGTGCGGCAGACGTGGATCGACGGCGTGCGCGTCTTCGACGCCGAGGAGGACAACAAAGACCGCAGCTACCGTGATGGCGGGCTGTGGCTGCCCAAGCCGAAGATGGCACCGCCGATCCAGTTTGCGAAGCCATCGACCGAGGCAAAACTGCCAACGGCACCAGACAATCCCAAAGTACCCAAGAAGCAAGGACAGTATGCGATTCTGGCCGGTCGCGTTCACACGGCGACGGGGCCTGCGATTGAAGACGGCGTCGTGCTCGTCGAAGACGGTCGCATCACGGCCATCGGCAAGCGGGATGATGTCGAAGTGCCAGCCACCGCGACGGTGCTCGTCGCGCGGGAAGTCACGCCGGGGCTGGTCGACCCCTACACCGTCGTCGGCCTGAGCGGAGCGTGGAACATCGCGGCGGACCAGGATCAGGACGAAGTCAGCGACCCCAATCAGGCCGATCTGCGAGCACTCGACGCGTTCAATCCAGCCGAGCCGCTGCTGGAGTTTCTGCGCTGCAACGGCGTGACCACGGTGCAGGCGACGCCTGGTCGGGCAGCGGTGATCGCCGGGCA
>JBGSSZ010000195.1:0-11237 GCA_041736785.1 Limnoglobus sp. | reverse complement strand
CACCTACTCGCTCAAGTACGAACTCGAATACGGCACCGCAGAACTGCAAATGCACGTCGACGGCGTGGAGAAAGGCCAGCGTGTGCTGATGGTCGACGATGTCCTCGCGACCGGCGGCACCATGCAGGCCGGAGCCAATCTGATCGAGCAGGCCGGCGGCATCGTGCACGGCTGCTGCTTCCTCGTAGAACTCAGCGTGCTGGGTGGCCGCAAGAAAATGACCGGCTACGACTGCTACAGCGTCCTGCAGTATTGAACCCCGACAACCCCTCGCGGAGAGTCTTCATGGCCAGCGACTACGATGAGTTCGACCGGCGTGACGACTTTGATGAACCACCTCGGGAAGACCGCGCCATCGCACGGGGAGGCAATGCTGTTCGCGCTCCGGCGATCGTGAAGCTGGTCGTGGCAATCTGCGGTGTTCTGTTCAGCGGATTCTGGATCTACCAAGTCTCTCAACCTGGTTTTGATGACAGCTGGGATCGGTCTGTGGAGCAGGAGATGAAAAACCCTTCCAAGACAGCCGCGGAGAAGCAGCAGTACAAGGACATGACGGATGACATCAGGGAGCCGACTAAACAGGGCCTGCTCATTACCTCGGGCGTATCGTTGATCGCGAACATTCTGATCGGCTTTTCCTCCATCCTGCTGCTGAATCTGAAAGGCCGCGGCTTTGGTTATCTGACATCGATCCTGATGATGCTTCCGGTTGTCAACTGCTGCTGCATCGTCGGACTTCCCGTTGGCATCTGGATGCTCGTCACCCTTGGCCGGCCGGAAGTCAAAGCCGGTTTTCGTGCCGCGAGGTAGAAAGGACTTTTATGGCCAGCGACTATGACCAGTACGACCGCCGTGATGATTTTGACGAGGTGGCACCGCCGGGCGAACGCGAGATCCGCGCAGTCCGCGGGCGACTTGCCGTACCGGGGATGATCCTACTGCTCTTCGGCCTCCTGGGCATGGGGATCGTGATCGCGTGCCTCGTCGGTGCGTTCACGCAGCCGATGATCCTCCACGATCAGGTGAAATCAATGGTCGAGGGAATGCCGCCCGGGCAGGAGCGGACCGACCAGTTGAAGCAACTGGAAGATACCAAAGCCGAGATGAGCCTCGATACACCGTCAAATATCGCCGCCTGCGTGATCGGCTGGCTGCTCTGCTTTCTGATGACGCTCGGCGGTGCCAGTATGCGACGACTCGGCAGCTACGGGCTTGCCATGACCGGGGCCATCTGCGGGCTCATCCCCATCAGCGGTTGCTGCTGCTTCGCCATGCCAGTGGGGTTGTGGGCGGTCATTGCATTGAGTGACGGGAATGTCCGAAAAGCGTTCCGCGCCAACGCCAGGCGGTAATCATGGCTGACACCGCGAAATGCCCGCACTGCGGCATCGAGATGGCCGTGCCGGCGGATCTCGCCGGCGACGACATCGAATGCCCCGGCTGCGGCAAGGCATTCCGCGGACCGCCACCGCCCATCGAACGGCTCGACAACGACGACTTCGAACGTGATTACGATGACCGCCCGCGGCGACGACGCCGACGCGACCCCTATGACTTCGACGACTTCGACAGACTCTCACCACGACAACGCCGCATCCACGCGGAAGGCGTGCTGCGGCCGGCAGCGACGGCACTGCTGATCGTGGCCATCCTGCGATTGCTCGTCAACGGTGGATGTGCCGTCGTGTGCGGCGGGTTCGCCTTTGGACGGGGTGGCTTCAATCCCGGCACGACGGTGTTGTTGGCAGTCACCGCGCTCTCGTTCGCCTTTGTCGCCATCATCATCTTCGGCGCCTGGATGATGCTCAACTGTCGCTCCTACGGCTGGGGACTCACCGCAGGCATCCTGATGGTGATTCCCTTCTTCGATTACATGCTCTGGGTCTTCTATGTCGGCTTCGGCGTCTGGGCGATCGTGGCCATCAACGACAGCAACGTCCGCTGGCTGATCCGGCAGCGACAAAAACAAGAGCATCTCATGGAGCAGGATCATGACTGATTGTTCGCCGGTGTCAGTTGGTGTTTGGGACGTGTCCGGTCAACTGGCTCATCGGGTCTGACAGAGTTCAGCAAGCGTTGGTGGGGTGGTTCAATTCCGTCTCGGTTTCGTACAATTCCCCCCTCTCTCCCGAGGTGGTCGCCGTGGCCGAACTATTCGCCAATCTATCGTCGGCTGCGCTGGTGGAGCATGCCCTTCGCCGTGGTGAGGGTGAGTTGGCCAGCAATGGCTCGTTGACCGCCCGCACCGGTGAGCGCACCGGGCGTTCGCCCAAAGACAAGTTCATCGTCCGCGAGCCGGGCATCGAAAGCCACATCGACTGGAAGCTGAACCAGCCGATGGACCCCGCAGCGTTCGACAAGCTGCTGGCGAAGGTCGAAGCCTACCTGCCGACGAAGGATCGCTACACCTTCGATGGCTACGCGGCGGCTGATCCGCGGCACCGCATCCAGCTGCGCGTGGTGGCGGAGAAAGCCTGGCACGCGCTCTTCTCCCGCTGCCTGTTCCTGCGCCCTGAAGCCTCGGAGCTTGCCGGGTTCGCACCGGACTGGACCGTGCTGGCCGCGACTGGTCTGCGCTGTGATCCCGCCGTCGACGGCACCCGCAGCGAGGTCTGCGTTGCGCTCAGCTTCGAGAAGAAGCTCGTTCTCATCGCCGGCACCGAATACGCCGGGGAGATCAAGAAATCGATCTTCACGGTGCAGAACTTTTTGTTGCCGCAGGCGGGCGTGCTCTCAATGCACTGCTCAGCCAACGTGGGTGCCAAGGGGGATGTGGCGCTCTTCTTCGGTTTGAGCGGCACCGGCAAGACCACACTCTCCGCCGATCCCGAACGCCGGCTCATCGGTGACGACGAACATGGCTGGGGACCCGACGGCGTCTTCAACATCGAAGGTGGCTGCTATGCCAAGACCATCGGCCTGAGCCACGCCGGCGAGCCGCAGATCTGGGATGCCCTCCGCTTCGGCTGTGTCCTCGAGAACGTGCCCCTCGACCCGGCCACCCGCGTCCCGGACTACAACAGCAAGGCGATCACCGAAAACACCCGGGCCGCGTACCCCGTCGACTTCATTCCTGGCTGCGAACTCAGCGGTCGCGGTGGGCACCCCAGCACGATCTTCTTCCTGACCTGCGATGCCTACGGCGTTCTGCCGCCACTCGCCCGGCTCACACCGCAGCAGGCCATGGACCAGTTTTTGCTGGGCTACACGGCGAAGATTCCCGGCACCGAAGCCGGCGTCAGCGAGCCGACGCCGGAGTTCAGCACCTGCTTCGCGAAGCCGTTCCTGCCGCTGCCGCCCAAGCGATACGCCGCACTTCTCAAGGAAAAACTCGAACACCACAAGCTCCCCGTTTGGCTTGTGAACACCGGTTGGACCGGCGGCCCGTTCGGCACCGGCACCCGCATGAAGCTCAGCCACACGCGGGCGCTCCTGCACGCCGTGCTCAATGGCGAGTTGAGCAGCGTGCCGATGGCCAACGATCCGGTCTTCGGCGTGGCGGTGCCGACCACCTGCCCCGGTGTGCCCGACGAAGTGCTCACCCCGCGGAAGACCTGGAAAGACCCCGCCGCCTACGACAAGCAAGCCAACGACCTCGCCAAGCTGTTCCAGGAAAAGATCGCCGGGCAGGCGTAGGGGCCGCCTACACTGAGCGCAGTGGCCGCGGGAGCAGCGATGGCAGCGAGCGATCTGGTCTTAGCCGTGACAGGTGCGAGTGGCTCACCCTACGCGGTGCGTCTGCTCGAGGTGCTGCTGCAGGGAATGCGCACCGTCCATCTCACGATCAGCCCCGCGGCGGTGGAAGTCTTCTCAAAAGAAATTGGCAAATCACTCACACTCGAAGAAGCCACCTTCGACGCTACGCAGTTTCTCGGCTCGAAGGCGAGTCGACTCGACCTCACGCGACTGAAGTATCACCATTACCGCAATTTTCAGGCAGGGATCGCCAGCGGGTCGTTTCTGACAGGCGGTATGGTGGTCTGTCCGTGCAGCATGGGCACAGTCGCGGCAATAGCCCACGGAGCCTCACAGAATTTGATTCATCGGGCAGCGGATGTGCATCTGAAAGAGCGTCGCAAGCTGATCCTGGTGCCGCGTGAGACGCCGCTGGGGTTAGTGCAGTTGCGGAATCTTGTGGCAGTGGCCGAAGCCGGTGCCGTGGTCCTTCCCGCGATGCCGGCGTTTTACACACAGCCGCAGACGGTAGACGACATGATCGACTTCGTCGTCGCACGAGTTTGCGATCAACTTGGTGTTGAACACCAGTTAGTCCGCCGATGGGGTGTATAGAATATTTGGCACGACCGCCCCAATCGCGTCGCCTTAACGGGTGCGACTGTTGCGGTTTCACTCGAAATTACCGATATTGTGATCTAGACTCCAACAGTTCCAAGATTGATCGCGGTCGTGAAACCCATTACCCCTTGAGTCAGCATGGCAGCTTCACCGACGACCAGCACCGACTTCATTGATCTTGTCCGCAAGAGCGGGGTGGTGCCGACCAGCACGCTTGACAGTTTGGACAATCTCCCAGCCGAGCCGACGGCGTGCGCTGCGGCACTGATCGCCAAAGGACACATCACCAAGTTTCAGGCGAAGTTGCTCCTCAACGGCCGCTACAAAGGCTTCAAACTCGGCCATTACGTCGTCCGCGAGCAGATCGGTCAGGGCGGAATGGGCGCGGTCTACCTCGCCGAGCACGAGACCCTCCGCCGCAAAGTTGGTCTCAAGGTGCTGACCGCACCCAAGGACAGCAAAGACGGTCAACTCGCACTGGAGCGATTCCTGCGTGAAGCCCGCTCCGCGGCGGCACTTGATCATCCGAACATCGTCCGTCTGCACGACGTCGGGCAACACGCCGGCACGCACTATCTGGTGATGGAATACGTCGATGGTCAGACGCTGGAAGAGTTGCTGTCGAAGGCCGGACCGATTTCTCCCTCGCGGGCGGTGGGCTACATCGCTCAGGCCGCGGCCGGGCTCCAGCATGCCTACGACAAAGGCTTCGTTCATCGCGACATCAAGCCGGGAAATCTCATCCTCACCAAAGACGGCACGATCAAGATCCTCGACATGGGTCTGGCGCGACCGACCGACAACAGTGCCGACAACAAGGTGACGGAGATTCTGGACAAAGGGGCCGTGGTCGGGACCGCGGACTTTATCAGCCCTGAGCAGGCGATGAATGCCAAGATCGACATCCGCTCCGACATCTACAGCCTCGGTGCGACGTTCTTCTCGCTGGTGACGGGTGCTCCACCCTTCTCCGGGAGCACGACGCAGAAACTGCTTCAGCATCAGTTGAAGGAAGCTCCATCGCTGACGACGCTCGACAAGACGTTCCCGAACGGGCTGTCGCGGGTCGTGGCGAAGATGCTGGAGAAGAAACCGGACAACCGCTATCAGAGCCCGTCGGAAGTGATCCAGGCACTGGCGGAGTGGCTGCCGGAAGAGGGTAGCCGCAAGGTGAAAGCCGGGCTCTCGGGTGCCGCCTCGGCCGAACTCGAAAACACGTTGAGCGAGATCAAGAGCTCGACCGAACGCATCGGCAGCAGCACCCGGCTGGCCCTACGGAAAAAACAGCAACAGCGCCGCATGATGCTCTGGGGCGGTGGCGCGGCAGCAGTCCTTCTGGTCGGCGCACTCATCGGTTACCTCGCCTCCGGGTCATCCAAACCCACAACTGTGGTCCAGCAACCGCCGCCACCCGCAGTGGTCGAAAAGCCGCCGAAAGTCGAGCCCAAACCCACGCCCAAGAACCCGAAGCCGACGACTTCGCCGACCAGCGTTGCCCAGCCGCCAATTCCGAAGCTGACTCAGGGCACACTCGTGCTGATGCCACTCGAGCACATGGTGCCGTTTAGTCAGGCATTGAGCAGCTACATGGACGGCTCGGTCCGCCGACTGCGGGTGATCGACGAAGTGGGACCGGGCCTGCCCAGGCCGTGGTATCGCTGGATTGAGAACCTCGGCGGTGAGGCGGAAATCTGTTTCGAGCAGTCCGCCGATGGCAATGTTTTCTCCATGCGCGGCACCTCCGGCCCAGGCGGGTTCATGGTGACGAGCCCCGACTTCAAATGCCCGACCGGCGGCAAAGTGATCATCACAGTCACGTACCTCACCGAGGCTGAATCGCCAGGTGGGGCGATCCGCTTCCGCCAGACCGAGCCCACGGAGCGGACCAGCACCGTCCTCCCGCTGCCGCCCACCAAGGGAAAGTGGGAGACCATCACGCAGGAAGTGGATCTCAAAGACGCTGCGAAGGGCCTCTTCGAACTCAGCACTCCCGGCGTCGGGCCGAACACTGCAGTGAAGTTCAAGCAGTTTGAAGTAACGATCCCCAAGTAATCGCTGGTCCCACGCTCCGGTAGAATGGTGATCGCACCGCTGCCGGAGTCTTTGCCGTGGACCTGTTCAACGATCTGAAAGCTGGCCACCGCGACGCGGCTCGACCACTTGCGGCCCGACTCCGACCACGCAATCTCGATGAATTTGTCGGTCAGGAGCACTTCCTCGGCGAGGGCAAACTGCTCCGCCGCATGCTGCTCGCGGACCGCCTCAGCAGCGTGCTCTTCTACGGCCCGCCCGGCTGCGGAAAGACCGCGCTCGCACACGTCATCGCAATGCAGACCAAGAGCCGCTTCGTGCCGATGAACGCCGTCAATGCCGGGACGAAGGAGGTGCGTGAGGTGCTCGCGGAAGCCCGCAGCCGGCTCGAACACGACGGCGAACGCACCATTCTCTTCCTCGACGAAATCCACCGCTTCAACCGCACGCAGCAAGACGTGCTGCTGCCCGATGTCGAAGACGGCGTGATCATCCTGGTGGGTGCGACGACGCAGAACCCGTTTTTCGCTGTGAACAGCCCGCTGCTGAGCCGGAGTCAGGTGTTTCACTTCGAGGCGCTCAGTCGCGAGCACATCAAGAGAATCGTCGGGCGGGCACTCAGGGAATCCGAACGCGGCCTCGGTCGCCTCGGAGCGACGATCAGCGACGATGCCCTCAGCTTCCTCGCGGAGATCTGCGACGGCGACGCCCGGCGGGCCTTGACCGCACTCGAGATTGCCGTCAAGTCCACGGCCGCCGCGGAGGGCCTGGTGATCGATCTGCCGCTGATTCAGGATTCAATTCAGCGTAAGGTGATGGACTTCGATCCCACCGGCGACACCCACTACGACCTGGCGAGTGCGTTCATCAAGAGCCTCCGGGGGAGCGATCCTGACGCCGGCATCTACTGGCTTGCCCGCATGCTTGAAAGCGGCGAGGATCCGCGATTCATCGCCCGAAGAATCGTGATCCTCGCCAGCGAGGACATCGGCAACGCCGACCCGCAGGCGATGCTCATTGCCAATGCCGCCTGGGACGCCGTCGAGCGTGTGGGATTGCCCGAGTGCCAGTTGAGTCTGTCCCAGGCCGTGATCTATCTGGCGATGGCACCCAAATCGAACTCCGCGACGACGGCGATCGGCAAGGCACGGAAGGATGTCAGGGATGGCCGCACTCTGCCGGTGCCTGTGCATCTGCGCGACAAGCACTACAAGGGTGCCGAACGACTCGGCCACGGCGATGGTTACCAGTACGCTCACGACTTCGAAGGCGGCTGGGTTGATCAGGAATACGTGCCCACGGACGCGGTCTACTACGAGCCGACGGATCGGGGCTTTGAAAAGGCGCTGGGCGAACGCCTGCAGGAGATGCGACGGCGTCGTGGACAATGACTGCCGTGGCAGGCCCATCCTGTTCTGTTAGAATCTTGTGTGGAGGATTAACCATGTCAGTGCTGGCGCCACCTTCGTTTACATCGTTGCCGCGAAATCCCGTCGCCCCGGTGCCCCACCGGATCACAGTGGCGCAGTTTCACGAACTCCACGACCGGGGCTTCTACGGCCAGCGTCGCCTCATGCTCATTGACGGAATCGTTCTGGAGAAAGAGGTCATGAACGCTCCGCACATTAACGCATGCGATCTGATGGGCGCAGCGTTGCGAGGAGCGTTCGGTCCGGGATGGATTGTTCGGGAAGACAAACCGATCTTCTTCGGCCTGTACTCGGATCCGCACCCCGATTTTCAGGTCTTGAAAGGAACAGTTCAGGATTATCCGGAGGTGCCGACCTCTGCGTCACTCATTGTGGAAATTTCGGATAGTTCGCTCTCGTATGACACCCGCGAAAAACTGGAGCTTTACGCACGGGCCGGCATTCAGGAGTACTGGGTTCTGGATCTGAATCGATTGCGACTCCTGGTCTACCGTGATCCGGTTGGCAAGGATTACACATCACAGCAGGAACTCGATTCAACGAAGTCAATCTCGCCGCTGGCGAAACCGGACAGCCCAATACTCGTCGAGAACTTGTTGCCCTGATCACACGCGCCACTCGCCGCGGAAGAGTGTGCGGCGCTCGGCGTCGGGGGCATGGAAGAGCACGTGGTGCGGATTGCTGTTGTCCTCGCTGCCGAGGGGCATCACGACCAAATCAGCGGACTTGCCCGCTTCGAGGCTGCCGCAATCGTTCTCGAAGCCGAGAGCTTTGGCACCGTTGATCGTGGCCATCTGCAGGATTGTTTCGGGGCTCACATCCTTGCGGTGCTGGTAGACGAAGCGAGCCTCTTCGAAGAGATCGAGATCGGGATTCGACGCGAGGCTGTCGGTGCCGAGGGCGACGTTGACGCCCCGGGCCAGGAACTCTGCGAACGGATGCCGTGGATGCTGGAATGCGGCATGCGTGCGGGGACAAAATACAATATGATGATTGCGGCCGAAGCCAGTACTGATTGGTAGATAATTGCAATGCACGAAAATGACAGGTTTCTCGAAACAACGAGAAATCTCTACATCAGACAAATCAGGAAGCATTCGTGTAAAAAAATCTAATTGATGCTCAAATGAGTTGTTTGTGATGCAAGTTTGCCACGAAGCCGAGAAATCGGCACCTTCGAAGACTCCCAGCCTCCGCAGGAATGGTACAAATGGCCCTGCCCTCGTCAACAACAAGTCCTCTTCCGTTGCTGTTTCTGCGAGATGGATGGCTTTAGCCTTTCCTGCAACAGGAAAGCTATCGATGAGCCGGGCGCCCGCGGAGTAAGGCGAATGTGGACTGTTGCCAATACCGCAGAACTGCCACTTCTCCCGACACTTTTCGACCAACCATTCACACAGCTTCCAACTCGCTGCTTCTTGTCTTTCCTTGGAGAGTCCGACATATTCCCAAAACATGACTGCTCTCAATGTTGAGTTCGTCAGCAGCGAGAAACTTGCAGCTTCGACCGTGATATCTCCAACCAGCGTCGTGCCTGCCCTCAGACACTCTTCCAGCCCGTCGCGGATATCTTCCTGCACCTCTTCTGGCGTGCGGGTCCTGCGGTATTCGATCACGCCCATGAGCCAGTCGGTGAAGTGCTCGGGATCGGTCGGCGGGATCTTGCCGCGGGCTCCGCTCAGATCGAGGTGCGTGTGCGCGTTGACTAGGCCGGGGATGATGGCGACGTTGCCGAGATCGACGTCCGGCGTGCGCACGCCGTGCGGGTCGACCGATGCGATGCGATCGCCCTCGACGGTGATTGTGCCGCGTTCGAGCGGTGGCGAAGTCGCGGGGAAAATACAGCGGGCAGTGTAAGTCATCACGAGCACAATTTTACCACTACTGCCCTGCTTGCGCTGCGGACTGGTGAAGAATCACTTCTTGAACATCTCCGGGCCGTCTTTGAACTGTTTGAACAACCCTGCCGGGAGTGTGATGACTTCCTTGGTGGCCGAATTCCAGGCGAAATAGTTGGCACCGCCATCGGTTGCGTTGCCGAGCGTCACGACGACGATGGGGCCTTTCTCGCCGAGGAACGTCACCTCCAGCGGCTCGCCGCCTTTCTTCGCGTCGAAGCCCTGCTCCGGCGTCTGACCGCCGATCACCTTCACAGGCTTCGGAGCCCGGAAGTGATTCAGTAGGTTCATCATCGCCAGCGGGTTCGCGGGTTTGCCGTCGAGCGTCCAGTTCTCGCCGTCGCGCACCAGCGTGATCTCCCGCGTCGGTTTCCAGCCCTTCAGCTTCACACTCTTCACATCCTTGGTGTCGAAGCGGTACGGCGTGCGGTCGCGAAGGTCCGCAGTCAACAACTGATCGATCGCTACCCGCGGCACGAGGTACGTCGTCGGCTTCGACGGCGACTTGAAATAGACATACGACTGGTCTGGCGTCTCCTTGCCGAAAAGGAACGTGCGTTCTTTCTCCTGGTCGCCGGCGAGGCTCACCACCACTTTCAGCCGCGGGTTCGCCGGGACCAGGCCCATGATTGCGAGTTCGGTGTCGCTCGGTTTTTCCGAGGCCACGCTCTCGGCACTCAGTGTTGCGAGGTTGCCGATGAGTTGATTGACCAGGTCCGCGTCGGCGAGCTTGCCCTTGAGCGAGTCGGGTTTCTCGAACGTCCACTTGCCCGTGGGAAAATCGAGGTCGCCTTTCTCGCTGCGGACGAGTTCATACTGCTCGCCGCCGCGGTTGAAGCTCAGCCGGCGGGCAAGATTGGTGGGGAACTCTTTGAACTTGAGCTCAAAGTATTCGCCACGCTTCTTAGACGCCAGCGTAGCCAGCGAAGCCGGCACGAGGAAATCAATCTTGCTGCCGTCGGCGAGGATGCGGCGACAGTAGGCCTTCTCGCCATCGATCTTCCCGAAGATCAACGTCGTGTTCGCGGCACCTTTCAGCTTCGGTTCCAGCGGCAATGCGTCGGGCTTCGCTTCACCCAATGAGGCGATACCGTCGAGCCAGAGCGTGATCTCGGCCTTCACCTCGGCGGGGGCGAACATCGCGTCTGCGGGAGCGGCGAGTGCTTCGAGGGCAACCCGTGGCCGCGAGACCGCATGCAGGAGCGCCTGTACGGCCGGACCCGCAAGCTGCGGCTCGCTACCGCCATACACCACCCATCGCGGCTCTTTCCCGACCATGACTTTGCGCAGGTCGGCTTTGGTGCCGCCGGCGTTGATGCTCACTGCATCGATCCGCGACACCTCGAGATCGCTGACCAGCGTGCGGTCCTGCAGCGATTTCGGCTCGGCGACCGTGTTCGCGAGGGCCGCGATCCGTTCGCCCGCCACTTTCACCACGACCGGTTCGCCGGGCACCATCGCGTAGTATTTGAGCGGTGGCGGGCCATCGACTTTCTTACCGATCAGCACTACGTCGGGCGGGCCTTCATTAGGCACGACCTCGATGCGAATCACATCCGGGCCGATCAGTCCGTAGGTGGCG
>JBGSSZ010000178.1:0-31113 GCA_041736785.1 Limnoglobus sp. | reverse complement strand
CGAACTGCAGGACGACTTCATCGACCTGCTGACGATGTATCCCGGCACGTGGATCGAGCAGAAGTACGGCTCGTTGGCGATCCACTTCCGCGGGTTGCCAGCCCTCGCCGCGGCGAATTTCCGGCTCGACGCCACCCAACGGCTCTCCGGCTTCGACGAACTCAAATTCCGCTTCGTCACCCAGACCATCGAGATCGCCCCCGTCGGCGGCTGGGATCGCGGCACCGCCGTCCGCGCCATCCTCGACCATCACAACACCGGGTCCGGCAACCAGGCGATTCCCATCTACTGCGGCGACGCCGAGAACGACCGCGAGGGCATGGCCGTCGCCAACTCCAACGGTGGACTCGCCATCGGCATCGGGGCCGAAGTGCCCTACGTCGCGCACAGCTACCTCAATCATCCCGACGAGCTGGCTCACCACCTCGAACATCTGATTGGTCGGCTCGATGCCACCGCGGCCCGCACTCAGGTCGCTCCGGTGACTGCGGAACCGACGATCGATGCAGTCGGCGCCAAGCGGGGCGTGATGCTGCTCGACCGCGACCCTGCCTTCCGCGCCACGATGGGCCGGGAGCTTGGGCAACGCGGCTGGACCATCTGGCCCGCCGACTCCATCGAGAACGCCCGCCAGACGATGCACCATCACGAAGACTCCATCGGTGCGGCGATTGTCGATCTGCAGTTGCCGGGCTTGCAGGGGGCACGGGCGCTGAACGAACTCGCCAAATCGCAGCCGAGCGTGTTCCGCTGTGCGACTACGGACAACGTCGATGAGCACGCATTGGCGGCGTTCCGCAAGCTGAACCGGATGCCGCTGTTTGCCAAGCCCGTTGCGGGCAGCGAGATTGATCACGTCCTGCGCCAGCACGCATCGAAGTCCTGACCCACGAATTGTCCTATCCTGAATGACGAGCCGGAAGCGTCAGCGACGGATGAAGTTATTGAACTTCCCCCCGTCGCTGGCGCGTCTGGCTGACAAAGACCGCAATAGGCAATCCGCACGAGGTCATGGATGAGCGTACTCGAACTCGCAGCCGCGCTCATCGTGCTGGCGGCACTGTTCAGCTATCTGAACTACAAACTACTCAAGCTGCCCACCGCCATCGGGACCATGGTGCTCACACTCGCGGCGTCTCTGCTGCTGGTCCTGGCGGGCTTGTATTATCCCGGCCTCGAAGCCCGGGCCCGCATGCAGGTGCAGCAGATCGACGTGCAGGAGGCCTTTCTCGAGGGCATGCTCGGGTTTATGCTCTTTGCCGGGTCGCTGCAGATCAACCTCGCTGATCTGGCGGCCCGCAAGTGGCCCGTGGCGATCCTCTCCACCGTTGGCGTGACCATCTCGACCGTGATCGTCGGCTTGCTGACGTGGGGTCTGCTCTCCGCGGCGGGCATCCCGGCGCGACCGATCTACTGCTTCCTCTTCGGAGCGCTGATCTCGCCGACCGATCCCATCGCGGTCATGTCGATCCTCCATCAGGCCGGCGTGCCCAAGGAAATGGAAACCACCATCGCTGGCGAATCGCTCTTCAACGACGGCGTGGGCGTGGTGATCTTCCTCGGCATTTTCGAAGTCGCCACAGGGCAGTTCGGGTTTGACCCCGTCCACTTGGCAGGCCTGTTCCTGCGCGAAGCCATCGGCGGAGCCGTACTCGGCTTCATCTCCGGACGGCTCGTCTACCTCATGCTCCGCTCCGTGGACAACTACCAGGTCGAAGTACTACTCTCGCTGGCCCTCGTGGCTGGCGGGTACACGCTCGCCCACGCGCTGCATGTGTCGGGACCGATCGCGATGGTGGTTGCCGGCCTCCTCATCGGCAGCCACGGTCGAGCCTATGCGATGTCGCCCACGACCATCGGCAACCTCGACACCTTCTGGGAACTCATCGACGAAGTCCTCAACGCCGTGCTCTTCGTGCTCATCGGCCTCGAAGTGCTGGCCCTCACCGTCACGGATCAGTATCTGCTCGTCGGCCTGTTTGCGATCCCGCTGGTGCTCTTTGCCCGGCTGGTCGCGGTCACCGGGCCCATCGCAGTGCTCAATTACCGCAAGGAGTTTCCCCGCTCGATGGTGCGCGTTCTGACATGGGGCGGTCTCCGCGGCGGCATCTCCGTGGCCCTCGCGCTGTCGATTCCGATCTCCGTCAACGGTACCCCAGTACGCGAACGGGAGCCGATCCTGGCACTGACCTACGCCGTCGTTGTCTTTTCGATTCTGGTGCAGGGTCTGACGCTGGGCCCGCTGGCTCGCCGCTGGCTACGCAGCGAAAACGTGATCACCATCCCGAAAGAACAGGTATAACAGAGATTCGTAACTGGCCTGGAGAACTCCTATGTGGGCATATCGTGCACTTCCCGCAGTCCTCGTCCTGAGCGTGCTGACGAGTGGGATGACCCCGCTCCGCGGCGACGAACCGGTCGCGGATCGGGTCAGTGGCTCCGTGGCGGACGGTGACCTGGCGAAGAAAGCTCCCGTCGCCGGCGTGATCATCTCCAAGAAGTCGTGGGACGCGCTGCTGAAAGACTGGGATGTCAAGAAGCCGTTCACAGTCGACTTCGACACCCAGCTTGTGGTCGTCGCCACCAGCCAGGGGAGCAGCCTGAATTTGACCACGAAGCTGTCCGATTCGGGTGACCTCACCACGACCGTGATCGCCACCGCTGACCTGCAACCTGGCTTTCGCTATGCCTTGAAGCGCGTCGAGCGAAAAGGCATCAAGACCGTCAACGGCAAACCACTCCCCAAGGACTGATGCCGCGATGCGCACCTGGTTTCACAGTCATTGGGACGCCCTTCGTGGCACGTTCTGGTTCGTGCCGTTGCTCATGGTGATCACCTCCGCGGTGCTTTCGCTGATTGCACTGGCACTCGACAAAGCTGCGATGGATAGTGGTCTTGAGCTTCGGCTGGGCTGGACCTTCGACCGCGGTGCGGATGGCTCGCGTGCGCTGCTCTCCACGGTCGCCGGGTCGATGCTCACCATTGCCAGCGTCAGTTTCTCGATCACCATCGTCGCGCTGCAGCAGGCGTCGTCGCAGTTCGGACCGCGACTGCTCTACAACTTCATGCGCGATCGCGGCAATCAGCTTGTCCTGGGCACCTTCATCTCCGGCTTCACCTACTGCCTGCTCATCCTGCGGACCATCAACGGCACTCAGAATCACTCCTTCGTTCCGCACCTCTCAGTCACAATCGGCCTGCTCTATGCCCTGGCAGGCGTGGCGGTGTTGATCTACTTCATCCACCATGCCGCGACGTCGATCCAGGCGGAGCATGTCATCGCCAAGGTCAGCCGCGAACTGCAGCAGGCACTCGACCGCATGTTCCCCTCGGAGCTTGGTGAGGAACCAGAACCCTCGGCATTTGACATTGAACTCCCGAAAGATTTCGCGACCGAATCCGTGGCCGTCACTTCCAACGACAGCAACTATCTCCAGGCACTGGACGGCGACCGGTTGCTGCGGCTGGCGTGCGAACACGACCTGGTCATCAACCTCGAGCATCGCCCGGGGCAGTTCATTGTGGAGGGGAATTCCCTGGCTCGCGGCTGGCCCGCCGAGCGGATGACCGACGATCTCGCCTCCAGCATCCGCGGGGCGTTCTATTTTGGCAACCGCCGCACTCTGCTGCAGGACCCCGAGTTCGCGATTGACCAGCTTGTGGAGATCGCCGTGCGGGCACTGTCTCCGGGGATCAACGATCCATTCACGGCGATTGCCTGTATTGACCGCCTCGGCGCCGCGCTCGCCGAACTCGCTGGCAAAGAGATTCCATCGCCATATCGCTACGATGAGGAGGGACGTCTGCGGCTCGTTGCCAACAGCGTCAATGATTCGGGGATTGTCGATGCGTCGTTTCACCAGATCCGTCAGGCAGCCCTCAGCAGTGCCGCGGTGACGATCCGGCTGCTGGAGACGATCGGTGCGTTGGCCGCCCGGGTGAAGTCGCCTGCGTTCCGCCTCGCACTCATCTCGCAGGCGGAGGTGATCTTCGAAGGCAGCCGCACCGGGCTCACCGCGGAGATCGACCGACAGGACGCACTCGAGCGCTATCGCGAACTCCGTGTCGCTTTCGGCATGGAGCCGATCTGAACCGCACGCCGGCGAATCCTCGCCTGGAGAATTGTCCCTGCAGCCGGGGTCTGCGACATCGTCACTACGATGGCGTCGATTGCCAGCAGCAGCCCACCGAGCGGCGCGGCACAGCGGAACATCAACACTTCATTGGTCGGGAAGATCCCCCGCACGATCGGGAGTGCCAGCAGCATGAGTACGGTGATGGATCGCCACGACGGATGGCTGGCGACCCACACACCGACTGCGGGGGCGAGCAGCGCGTAAGTCGGCAATTCCGTCGCGGGGCCGAAGGCGGTCATCCAGACCGAGCCAAGCACCAAGGCCAAGTCAAGCGATCGTCGCCGGTGGACGAGCACCGCAAACAACACACCCACTGCGACTGATGTGAGCATCGCGATCGTCGAACTCACGACCACGCCGAACCAGACCCGCGGGATGATGGTCCAGTCGTGCGGAACTCGGAAGAGGAAGTCGCTGCCGGTGCGGTCGTCGAGCACGGAGTGGGTCCAGAACTGACCGCATTCGCCGAGGACATAACCCCACGGCCGCAGCAGGAACGGCAGCGCGGCAATGATCGCCGTGGCGAGGATATACCTCGTCGCCAGCCGCGGCACGACCACGATCGCCAGCAGTGCCGCCGCGACCGGATAGACCTTGAGCCCCGTGGCGATGGCGAGCGCGATGGCTGCGAGTGTGAGACGGTCCCGCGTCGCGGCAGCGAACCCGAGCAGCACACACGCTGCCATCAGGATGTTGACTTGTCCATTGTCCACGCACGCAACCGACAATCCTGCAGCAATGCTGAAGCTCCACCCGGTTTGGGTTGCGGACCACTGGCGCGTGCGGGCGAATCGGTGCAACGCCAGCAGCAGCACGGCACACGAGAGCAGCCGCCAGAACACGGCCGCCGGTGTTTCAGGGAGCAGCAGGAAGACGCTGAAAGCGGCCGCGAAGCCGGGGGGATTGCGATAGACATCGAGAGGCGGAGCCGGGGCATAGAGCGGTTCGCCCGCCTGCCAGCGCTCGGCGGCCACTCGATAGATCGGCACCACGGAATGATCGGTCGGCTTCGATACCAGCACTCGCCCGCAGACAGCCGTGAGCAGCACCAGCCAGCAGGTCCAGGCCAGTCTCACGGAGAACGGGATCGCCAGGACGCTCCGCATGTCAGGCCGCCATGGCGCCGCCGGGCTGGTAGTGCAGTGCGCCCGGCACGCCACGCTTGGACGACCGGATAAACCGCACCACATCCATGACCGCCGGCAGGTGGGCAAAGCGTTCTTCCATTTCCGACATCGCGACGCGGATGGGTTGCCGGTCCTGATAGAGCATTCGGAACGCGGCCCGCACGCCGAGGATCTCCGGTGTTGGCATTCCGCTGCGACGCATGCCGATGACGTTGATCCCCACGGCACGGTTCGTATCCCGCAGGATCCAGAACGGCGGAATGTCCTGGCTCGCGGCACTGATACCCGAAATCAGCGCCAGTCGCCCGATGCGGCAATTCTGATGCACCGCGGCATTGCCCGAAATAAACACGCGGTCGTCCACCGTCACGTGCCCCGCCAACAGGGCACCGTTGGCGAATGTGCAGTGGCTTCCCACCTGGCAATCGTGCGCCACATGGCTGCTGGCCATGAAGAAGTTGTCGTCACCGATCACGGTGTTGACGCGGGCGTTGGGCATGCCGCGATGGACCGTGACATGCTCGCGGAAGATATTGCCACGACCGATGATCACGCCCGTGTCTTCGTCGTGGTAGCCGCGATGTTGAGGTCGGTCTCCGAGCACGCAGTTGGTACCGACGTCGTTGTCGGCTCCCATCGCGACTCGCCCGACGATGTGGGCAAATGGTCGCAGGATGCAGCCGGGCCCGATCACGGCAGGTCCGTCGATCACGCAGTACGGTCCGATTTCGACATCGTCCGCGAGTGTGGCGTCGGGCGAGACGATCGCTGTGGGGTGGATTCGTACTGACATCGGTGGAGTCCTCGCATAGTGCCGGAAGTCTGCCGGATTTCGCAGCCCCTGCCAAGTGCAACTGCGCACGCGGGCTCCAAATGCATCGGTTCCATGTCACAGCTTCGTCACGCCCCTGAACAGTCCGCGGCCGCTCCGTAACATAGGCGCAACCATTCCGGAGTGTCTGTCCATGTTCCTCCGCACCGCGGCCCTGCTGGGATTCGTTATGACCGCCTCGACCTCCTTCGGCGACGAAGGGATGTGGCTCTACAACAACCTCCCCAAAGCACACCTCAAAGAAAAATACGGCTTCGAGCCCACACAGGAGTGGCTCGACAACCTGCAGAAATCCTCCGTCCGCTTCAACAGCGGCGGCTCCGGGAGCTTCGTCTCGCCTGATGGACTCGTCCTCACCAACCACCACGTCGGTGCCGACGACCTCCAAAAGCTCAGCACTCCCGAGAAAGACCTGCTCAAGACGGGCTACTACGCCAAGACCCGCGATCAGGAACTCAAGTGCAAGGCACTCGAGTTGAACGTGCTGCAGTCGATCAAGGATGTGACCGCGGAGGTGAACGCAGCGGTGCCGATGGGTGCGGCGGCCGCGGATGCGTTCAAGGCCCGGCAGGCGAAGATCGCCGCGATCGAGAAGGACGGCGCCACCGACAAAACCACCCGCGCCGACGTCGTCACCCTCTACGCCGGCGGGGCGTACCACCTCTACACCTTCAAGAAGTACACCGACATTCGCCTCGTGTTCGCTCCCGAGAAAGCCATCGCGTTCTTCGGCGGCGACCCGGACAACTTCGAATACCCGCGCTACGATCTCGATTGCTGCTTCTTCCGCGTCTACGAAAACGACGCACCCGTGAAGAGCGCCAACTACCTGAAATGGAGCCCGAGCGGCGCCGTCGACGGCGAACTCACCTTCGTCAGCGGGCACCCCGGCCGCACCAACCGCCAGCAGACGATCGCCGAACTCGAATACCTCCGCGACGTGGGCTATCCTGCTCTGCTGCAGCGGCTCAATCGCCTCGAAGTGCTGCTCGGTGCCTGGGTGGGCCGCAGCGAGGCGAACCGCCAGAACGGCGAAGACGAACTCTTCGGCATCCAGAACAGCCGCAAGGCCCGCATCGGTGGCCTCGGCGGGCTGCAGGACCCCAAGCTGATGGCCCGCAAGATCGCTGAGGAAGCGGCCCTGCGGAAATTCATCGAGACCGCCACGCCGACCACGCCCGAGGAAAAGGCGACGCTCGAAGCCGCCAAGGCCGCGTTTGAGACGATCGCCAAGGCGGAGAAAGTCCGTCGGGCGATGAACCGCGATCTCACACTGCTGGAGCAGGGCGCCGCGTTCAACTCCTCGTACTTCCGCATCGCCCGCACACTCGTCCGCGCTGCGGAGGAGAAGTCCAAGCCCGCGGGCGAGCGCTTCCGCGAATTCGGCGAAGCCCGGCTCCCCAGTCTCGAGCAGCAGCTCTTCAGCGACGAACCGCACTACGACGACTTCGAACTGCTCAAGCTCGCCGACAGTCTCTCTCTGATGGCCAGCACGCTGGGCATGGATGACGCATTGGTCAAGCAGGTCCTTGCGGGCAAGTCGCCGAAGGACCGCGCATTCGAGCTGATCAGCGGCACCCGCGTCAAGGACATCGCCGCACGCAAGACGCTCTACGAAGAGGGCAAGTCCGCCGTCGACGGCAGCGCCGATCCGATGATCGCCCTCGCCAAGCTGGTCGATCCCGCCGCCCGCGCGCTCCGCAAGCGCTACGAAACCGAAGTCGAAGAACCGAAGCGACAGGCCTACTCCGCCCTCGCCAAAGCTCGCTTCATGAAGGACGGCACCAACACCTATCCCGATGCAACATTCTCGCTGCGGCTCAGCTTCGGGCCAATCAAGGGCTTCAAAGACGCCGGCAAGGATATTCCCGCCTTCACTACCTTTGAAGGGCTCTACGCCCGCAGTGCCGAGCAGGGCAACAAGTATCCCTTCAAGCTCCCCGAGCGCTGGGTTGAAAAGAAAGCCTCGTTGGACCTGAAGACCCCGCTCAACTTTGTCAGCACTGCTGACATCATTGGCGGCAACAGCGGCTCACCCGTCGTGAACAAGCAGGGCGAAGTCGTCGGCTTGATCTTCGACGGCAACATCCAGAGCTTGGTGCTCGACTTCATCTACGACGACGTGGAGAGCCGAGCTGTCAGCGTGGATAGTCGAGCCATCATTGAGGCTCTGCAGAAAGTCTACGACGCCAGCGAACTTGTTACCGAATTGCGTGGCAAATAGGGCTGATGATCGACCCGGGATTCAGGCTTATCCTGAATCCCGGCGAAATCATCGAATAATTGCGAATTCCTCAATTTTATTGTTGCACTTTGGTGCTGTTTTAGTGAAACTTTGGTGAGATCCACCCTCTCCGCACCGCCTATTACAAGGGACTGATCATGACTCGCCTTCGCCTGACCATCGCGGCAATCGCAGCGGCGTTCACCGCCTCGACTGCCACCGCGGACTTCACTTTCACGACTCCAGGACCTGTCAATTCCGCCGGACCAATCGGCGACATCGACAACGGCTCCTTCAGTGGCGTGTTCGGTGGCCCGAGTGCAATCTGGGGTACGCTGAACTTCAGCGGCGATCTCACTTCGGTGATTTCTGGAACATTTGCCAGCGAAGCTCGCTGGCAGGTCGTTCTGCCCGGCGGAGGTAGCTTCAACTATCAGCCCTCCACTACCGCAGGCTTCGCTGGAACACTGCCCATCGCGGCCTCGACGGGTGTGTTCGTTTTTGCGGCACCGGGCACCTATACCTTCAACGCCTTTGAATCCTTCAACGACGGCGCTGGCCCCGATGCCAGTTGGGCCAATCCGTCATTCAATTTCGTCGACAGCACGACGCCGATCACGTTGCTCGGTGAGTTCGCTAACAACACCCAGTTCAGCTTCGACACCATAACGTCGGATTATGACACCGAACTGGGACTTTACGACAGCAATGGTAACCTTCTCGCCAACAACGATGATATCGCTCCCGGCAACTTGCAGAGCCTGATCAACGCGGGTATCCTGGCACCCGGCACCTACACGCTCCTCGCCGGCGGCTTCAACTCCAGCTTTGGCACGGGTGCCGCAGCCGCGGGTGGTGCCAGCGGGAACCTCAATCTGCAACTCAACGGTGCGAATCTCTTCGGTGGTGCCAGCACCTCGGGTCAGTTCAACATCTTCCAGTTCGACGTCAGCAGCACCCCCGCTCCTGCCGCGGTGTGGATGGGCGTGATTGGTGTCGGTGCCCTCGCTGGCCTCCGCCGCCGCTTCAAGAAGGCCTAAGCAATTGCTGTGGCACAAGAGAACCGGGAGCCGATTGGCTCCCGGTTTCGTTTTTCTTCCAATTCTGTCCATTTTTGTGTTGCTACCAAGCCCGTTTTTTGTGACACTTTCGTTACATTCACGCGTTACACACTTTTCTCAAGGGAATTGACCATGACTCGCCTTCGCCTGACCCTGGCGGCTATCGCAGCGGCGTTCACCGCCACGACCGCCTCCGCGGACTTCACCTTCACGGCTCCTGGCCCGCTCATTACGGCTGGAGCCGCAGGGAATCCGGGGAACGGCACGTTCACTCAGAATTTTCCCGGCCCGGGAGCACTCTGGGGACAGCTGAATTTCAACGGCAATATCTCGCCATTGGTCGCGGGCACGTGGGTCGCCGATGCGACGTTCCGCATCACGACCCCGAATGTGGTGTTGAATTATACACCCAGCAACATGCAGACCTACCCCGCCAACACACCCGTCGTTGCCTCCACCGGCGTGTTCCTCTTTGGAACTCCCGGCAACTACACCTTTGAAGCAACCGATACCTTCGACGATGGCGCCGGTGACGACGCCGTGTGGAATTCGGCATCCTTCAACTTCGTCGACCTCACAGCCACGGCACTTGGTACGCTGCAGTCCGATGGTTTTGTCTTCGATACCAATGGCTCGGACTACGACACCGAACTCGGTCTGTACCGCGCCGATGGTACGCTCCTCGCCAACGATGATGACGGCGGTGCGGGGCTGCAGAGCCTGATCAATTCCGGCTACCTCGATCCCGGCAGCTACTTTATCCTCGCAGGCGGCTTCAACAGTGGCTTCGGCAATGGTGTCGCCAGCGCCGGCAATGCTTCGGGCAACCTGCTGTTGAACATCAACGGCGTCAACTACTTCAACGGTGCGTCCACCTCCGGTCAGTTCCAGGTGTTCCAGCTTGACGTCACCACACCTGCTCCCGCCGCTGTGTGGATGGGCGTGATTGGTGTCGGTGCCCTCGCCGGTCTCCGCCGCCGCTTCAAGAAAGCCTAAGCGACCGCAGTGACAACATGGAACCGGGAGCCAATCGGCTCCCGGTTCTTTTTTGTGTCCTCTGCGTCCTCATGATGTTTGCCCTGAGAAAATCGCACGAATGGCGAACCTGTCGACACCACCTCTGCTCCTGCAGTTGAGGATTATTTCAGGAGGGTGAGTCATGAGGAAGTTCATTGTGTTGATGGTCGGAGTCGCGGCTGTGGTCGGTGCAGTGTATGCCGTACGGCCTGTCGACTTCGCGAATGCCGCCGCGACGGCGAAGCAGTTCGCGCGCACGCTGCGGGTGAGTGTCGAAGCCAATCCCGTTCCGGTGTTCATCGCGCTGGGTACGTTTCTGGCCACGATCGGCTATCACTCCGCTCGGGGCAAGAGCTTCCGCGAGAGCGTGGAGGCGGCCGCGACGCGAGTGACGCTGGTATCGGTTCCGACGCGGGACGACAGCGAGAATGCCGTTGTGACGCGGGCGAAAGCTCGGGCGACGCGGACGCAGTTGCTCGCGGACCAGGTCCTGATCGAGAACCGCGTCCGCAAGCTGCCGGGCGAGATCGTCAAGGCGGAGAAGGAAGTCTGCTACGTCGAGGCCGCCGTGGCGGAGACCAAGCTGACGCTCGAACTCCGTACGGCTGCGCACATTGCTTCGATGGAGCGGCTCGATGTCCTGCGGCTCGAGAAGATCGCCGGCGATGAGGAGTTGGCTGCCATCCGGGCGGAACTGAAGAAGCTGGCGAACGTCGTGTAGTGCGATTCCAATCTCTTGCAGCCGGACGCATCAGCGACGGGTCTTGTTCTGCGAAGAACTTTACCCGTCGCTGTCGCGTCCGGCTCGTTGGCTGAACCCGCGTTGATCACTTCTTGGTCGGTTTGTCGTCGCCGCTGACGGTCCACTGGCGACCCAATGTCTCCATCGTCGCCGGCTGCGGAACCTGAGGCACCTCGAGTCCGAACTCCTTCACGCGGGCCGCGCTGATCGCCTTCGTATCGGTCTTGAACTCCTTGTCGCGAGCCGCAATCACTTTGTCTTCGATCTGACCGTCGCCGGTGGCGCTCCAGATCAGCAGCGGCTCGCCGATGGGCAAATTGGTGCTGGCATCGGGCCAGGTGTGCCAGGCTTTGCCCCAGGTGGTGAGGATCATGCCCATGAATTTCTTTTCCTCGGCTTCGGGCATCCCCGGAGCAACGAGACCGCCGCCGAGGACTTCATAGGTGTGCGGGTGCCAGTATTTCTTCTCGGCTTCGGGGAGCTTCTGGTAGGCGGCGTCGCTGATGAGGTATTCCACGCCGAGCATCTTGGCGTTCGCGGCCGTGCTGTCGAAAAGCACGCACTGGAACATGTCGTCTTCGCCGGTGGTAGTGTGCCCGGCACAGTAGTGCTGCGTGATGAACTGGATCTTCGGATTCTTCTTGGCGAGGTGGATGCCGCAGAAGTGGAGGTGTCCCCCGGTGAGGGGCGACTGATTCTCTTTGGCTCCATGACTTGCAGCGGTGGCGGTCCCGCCCAGGGCAGCGACTCCAAGTGCGCCCAACATTTCACGACGATCCATAGTCAGCTCCGGGGAGAAGAGTGTGCGGGCTTTTTGTAGCGAAAATGGGGTCTGCACTGCAGAAAAAGCGTCAGCCGATGAGGTAGCCGCGGAGTTGGATGAAGAGCCGGCTGCAGCGTTTCTGCCAGCTTTCATCGGCGAGCAGGCAGGCGTGCGACGGGCGGAAGAGGACTTCAATGTTCAGATTGCCGTTGGGGGCGTTGTCGCGCTGCTTGAGGTGGAGTTCGAGATCGATCGGGCCATCGACTTTGCGAGTGATGCCGAGCCACGACAGCCCCGCGGATTCATTGACCATGCCCTTGATGCGCATTTTCACGAGGCCCGGCAGACTCTCGAGGATTTGCCCGGCCGTGTCGTGGGCGAAGCCGCGAAGCTTCATGACCGCAATCGACTCGGGCATGTAGGCTTCCATCTGGAAGTTCAGCGTGGTGGGCACTTTGGGCGGTTTTTCGACTTGGTCCGGTGCCGCTGCGGGTGATGCGGCCACGGTGGCGATCAGCATGATCGGCTCGCTTTCGCTCCCTGCGCTGGTCGCTGTGGGCACAGCGTCCATCGCCGGCGGCGTCTTCCGCGATCGATGCGTCCCCAAGGCCACCACAAACCGCTCTGCCAACTCTCTCGCCGACTGCGGCCGGTCTGCGGGCTCTTTCGCCATGATCCAGTGGATGCACTCTTCCACGGGCTTGGGGATCCCGGTCAAGCCAAGCTCCGCGAACGTCGGCGGATCTTCCGTCGCATGCGCCAGCAGCACATCCATGCTGTTGGCACCGAGAAACGGCAGCCGCCCCGCGAGCAGTTCAAAGATGAGCACGCCGACGCTGTAGAGATCGCCGCGATGGTCCATTGCCTCGCCGCGGACCTGCTCCGGGCAGATATAGCCCGGCGTACCCACCGCGAAGTCGATGGTCGTGTCGGTCACGCGGCGATCACGGCCGTCTTCCACGAGTTTGGCCAAGCCGAAGTCCATCACCTTCACGCGCTCCTTCGGCGTGTCGGGATCGACAATCATGATGTTCGCCGGCTTCAGGTCGCGGTGGATGATCCCTTCCTCGTGGGCCGCCTGCAGCACATCGCAAAGCTGCGTCAGCACCCGCGCCACCCGGCCCGGGGTCATCCGGCCATTTTTCTTCAGCAGCGTCTCGAGGTTCTCACCCTTCACATATTCCATCACAATGCACGGCCCGAACTGATCGGTGAGCGAGGCATCGTAGAGCGTGACGGCGTTCGGGTGCTGGAAGCGGGCCATCAGCAGCGTTTCGCGCTGGAAGCGGTCGCGGAATTTGGTGTCGTGAGCCACGTGATCGTGCATGACTTTGACGACCACCGAGCGACCGAGGTCGATCTGTTTGGCAAGATAGACCTTGCCCATGCCCCCCTCACCGAGGAGCTTCTGGGTTTCATATCGACCGAGGAAGATGCGTCCGAGCATGAGGCGCCTGCGCGATGCGACGCTTATATGTAGCTTGCAAATGGACCCGGCGGGATGCCGACATCGTGAAATGATTCACAAGGAATTCGCAAAATTCAGGCACTTCATCAATGACCGCCCCCACAAGAGTGCAATTGACGTTGTACGATGGCGCCATCGGCATGACGCTGAGCTTATTACCACGAGGTCGCCATGTTCAGGGTTCGCAAGATCCTCTACGCAACCGATTTCAGCAGCTACAGCACGCAGGCGTATTTTCACGCCGTCGGGCTGGCGGAAAGCTGGAAAGCAAGCCTGATCATCACGACGGTCTTTACACCGGGCGTCGATGGTCAGACCGTGGCGGACCGCGAATACTGGCAGTCGCAGCTCGAGACTGTGCGGCCGAGCAACCCGCGGATCCCGGTCACGCATACGCTGCTGGAAGGGGATCCGGCCAGCGAAATCGTGCAGTATGCAGCGGAATCGAAGGTGGATGTGATCGTGATGGGGACGCATGGCCGCAGCGGGGTCGAGCGATTGCTGATGGGCAGCGTGGCTGAACGGGTGCTGCGGGATGCCCATTGCTCCGTGCTGGTGGTGAAACTGCCGCGAGGCACACCGACCGCCGATCCGCAACTGGTGGCGATGAGCCTGGCGTGAGATGCCGAGGGGGTGGGTGGTTTGTAAGACAACGCCGAATGGCGTGTATCCGCTGCGTCTACAACCCCCACCGAGGATGGCTCAATGAAGTTTCTCTCGATTCTCGCGGTTCTCAGCCTCTCGCTCGCTGTCCAAGCTGCCGAACTCAAGCTCACCGGCGACAACACCAAAATCGAATGGACCGGCAGCAAAGCTGACGGCAAACACACCGGCGGGTTCAAGACCGTCACCGGCACTGCCACCACGGGCGACGCCATCGCATTCAAGGTCGAGATCGACTGCACCTCGCTTCACTCCGACGACGAAAAGCTGACCGCGCACCTGAAGGCACCCGACTTCTTCGCCGTCAAGGACCATCCCACCGCCAAGTTCGTCAGCAAGAAGGTCGAGAAGACCGACAAAGGTTACATCGTGACGGGTGACCTGACGCTCCTCGGCAAGACCAAGGAAATCAGCTTCCCGGCCACCATCACCGCGACGCCGACCAGCCTCAGCCTCAAGGCCGAATTCACGATCAACCGCATGGACTACGGCATGACTTACGGCAAAGGCAAAGTCCACGACGACGTGGCTCTCAAAGTCACCGTGGACGCCAAGTAAGGATTCTTCATGCCGCCGTGGTCTGAGATCTTTGAAGTTGCCTGGCAGGCGGCACTCGTGCCGCTGGCCGTCAGCGGGGCGATCTTCATCGTCGGCTATCTTCTGGCCCCGCGGCAGCCTGCTGTCGTGGGGTTCGTCGCGTTTGTCGTCGGCTTCGCGGCGGGCAATCACTTCCGCAATGTGCTCATGCTCTCCAAGGAACCGTCTACACCACTGGAGTGGCTGCCGTATCTGGCACTGGCGATGGGTGTGGCCGCACTCTTTCCCCGTTGGCTGGGGCTCGTGCTTCGCCTCGGCGTCAGTGGTGCGGTGGCATGGCTGTGTGTCTCGCCTCGGTTTCGGACGCACGTCGAGTGGATCACGCCGGCCCTCGGTGCCGCAATCTTCCTGATGGGCCTGCTGCTGGAGCGCATCGATCACGTCCGCTCTGATGGCATGACTCCGCTGGCGCTGATGATCGCTTTCTTCGCCGCCAGCGGGGTGATCATGCACGCACACTCGGCACGGCTCTCCGATGTCGCCACCATCAGCGGTGCCTGTGCACTGGGTATCGCGTTCATCGCCAACCGTCGCGGCAGTGAATCGGGCATCATGCCCATCGCCGCGATGCTGCTGCCGACGCTCGTGGTCATCACCATCGCTTCGACCGACAGCCGTGTGCCGCTGCTGAGCTTCGAGATCGTGGCACTGTCGCCGGTGCTGCTGCTGCCGTGGCTGGTGGCGAAATCGCGACTACTGACGATTCTGACTGGCCTGCCATTCCTCGCGGCGAACGGCTATGCACTGGCGAAAGCGATGGAGTTTGAAAGCTTGCCGTCTTTCTGAATCATTTCTCTGGCTGCCGGGTAGAAGCAGTACGCGACGGCGAGACAGCAATGATCGAACTCGATGCAGTCTACAAGCACTACGGCGACAAGCTCGCCGTGGAGAATCTGACGCTTCACGTCCCGGGCGGGGAGCTTTTCGCCTGCCTCGGCCCAAACGGTGCGGGGAAGACCACCACAATCAAGCTCCTCTGCGGGCTGCTGTTGCCAAGCCGCGGCCGCGTCCGCGTCGGCGGCTTCGATCTGCAAACTGAGGGCGATCAGGCCCGTCGGCTCATCAGCTACGTCCCCGATCAGCCGTTCCTCTACGACAAGCTCACCGGCCGCGAGTTCCTGCAGTTCACCGCCGATCTCTATGGCATGGAGCCCGCCCACGCAGCCCGGCGAATGACCGATGTGATCGAACTCTTTCACCTCGACGACTTCGTCGTCGACCTGACCGAACGCTACTCCCACGGCATGCGACAGCGGACCGTCTTCGCCGCGGCCCTGCTGCACGAACCCAAGCTCCTGATCGCCGACGAACCGACTGTCGGCCTCGATCCGAAGAGCATCCGCGAACTGAAAATGCTCCTGCGACGGCTCGCCGCCGAGGGCATGACCATCTTCCTCAGCACGCACACACTCGACATCGCCGAGGAACTCGCCGACCGCATCGGCATCATCCACCACGGTCAACTCATTGGCTGCGGCACGCTCGATGAGTTACGACTCAAAAGCGAAGACGACGGCAGCCTCGAGGATGTGTTCCTCAAGATCACCGAGAGCGAAAACAACGGACATCCGGCCAGCGAAAAGCTGTCTCCGTCGCTCACGCTTCCGGCTCGTTAGTCGGTGCACCATCATGAACACTCAAGCCCGCACCTTCCGCAAGCTCCGCGTCATGCAGTCGCACAACGCGCTCCGTCAGCTTCTTGCCACCAACCCCGTCCGCATTCTCACCATCCTCGGCACCAGCCTGTTCCTCGCGTCGTTTGTCTTCGGCCTCAGCTACTTCGGCTTCCACGAACTCGAAGACAACCGCGTGCCCTTCAAAGGGCTCATCGTCAGCGGACTCTTCGACGTGCTCTTCCTCACACTCGGCTCCATGCTGCTGCTCAGTACGGGGATCATCCTCTACGCCAGCCTGTTCACGAGCCCCGAGACGCGCTACCTGCTGACGACGCCCGCCACCGCGGACCGCATCTTCGCCTCGAAGTTTCAGGCGGCGATCGCGTTTTCGTCGTGGGGGTTCGTGGTGCTTGGCCTGCCGATCCTCTTCGCCTACGGCATCGTGGCCGCGGTGCCGTGGTACTTCTATCCGCTGCTGCCGATCTTCCTGATGGGCTTCGTGTTGCTGCCGGGGGCCGTGTCGTCGCTGGCGTGCCTGGTGCTGATGCGCTGCCTGCCGCGAAACCGCAAACAGTCGCTGATGCTGCTTGGCGCGGTCGTCGGGTTGCTGTTCGGCTACTGGCTGTATCGCACCGGGGTCAGTGCCAAAACTGCTCTCACCTCTGCGGGCGGTCGCGACGCCCTGCAGGGATTTGTCGACCGTTTCGCACTCGCCTCCAGCCCGCTGAGCCCGAGCCATTGGATGACCAACGGCCTGCTCGCCGCCGCCCGCGGTGAACTTCGCGAAAGCGTGCGTTATCTGGCTCTGCTCTGGAGCAACGGGTTGCTGGTGTACCTGCTGGCGGCGTTTGTCAGTGCACGCATCTACCGCAAGGCCTACGACCGCGTCAGCGACGGCGTGCGACGCAAGCGGGCCTATGGCGGAACCGGGCTCGACCGCATCATGGAGTCGCTGGTCTTCTACCTCAGCAAGCCGACCCGCGTGCTGGTCGTGAAAGACTTCCGCACCTTCCGCCGCGACCCGAGTCAGTGGGCGATCCTGGTGATCTTCGCCGGTCTGCTCGCCGTCGGTGCCGGGAACTTCAACTCGTACTACACCGCCGACCTGGACACGATTGACAAATACATTGTCGGGCTGGTCAACCTCTCCGGGAGTGCAGTGCTGCTCTGCGCGGGGCTCAGCCGCTTCATCTTCCCGCTGATCTCGCTCGAAGGGCGCAAGTTCTGGATTCTCGGCCTGATGCCGATCGAGCGTCGGCAGATCTTGCTCGGCAAGTTTGCATTCGCCGCGACGGGATCGGTCCTCGTCGGCTGGCTCCTTGTGATTGGCAGCGAACTGATCCTCGGGTTGTCGCTCGACGGCTTAGTGATTCATGCCATCTCGATCACGGCCATTGCCATCGGGCTCAGTGGTCTGAATGTCGGTCTGGGAGCCTACTTGCCGAACTTCCGCGAGACCGATCCGTCGAAGATCGTGGTCGGCTTCAGCGGCACGGTGAACATGGTGCTGGGTCTGTTGTTTCTGGTGCTGACGCTGGGTGTGATGGCCGGGCCGATGCACGCCGCGGCGGTGATGAAGCACTTCGCCAAGAATCTGGAACCCGGCTTCCCAGTGTGGGCCTACGCCGGGCTGCCTGTGGGCGTGCTGATGGCCGTGATTGCCACAGTGCTGCCGCTTCGGGCTGGACGACGAGCCCTGGAGACAACCGAGTTCTGAGACTGGCACGATTGCTGCTGCATGTCTCGGCACTTACTCTTCAGGAGGCGGCGATGAACTGGGATACGATCAAGGGCCAATGGGGCCAGTGGACCGGCAAAGTGCGCGAGAAGTGGGGCGATCTTACTGACGACGAAGTCACGCAGATGAAAGGCCAGCGCGATCAACTCGTTGGCAAGATTCAGGAGCGCTACGGCAGGACCAAAGAAGCCGCCGAGCGCGAAGTCGATGAGTTCTTCAGCAAGTGATTGACGAGCCGGACGCGTCAGTGACGGGTACAGGATTTTCAAAAATTCACTCTATCCGTCGCTGACGCGTCCGGCTCGTGTCAGAGTGACGGCAGCAGTGTTTCCAACTCATTCACCAGTTTCTCGAATCGCTTCAGTGCCGCGGCGACCGGTTCGGGCTTCTCCATATCGACCCCGGCTCCGCGGAGCAGATCGAGCGGATCCTTCGATGCGCCGCCTCGCAGGAAATTGAGATAGGCGTCGAGCTCGGCTTTGCCGCCACGGGTGACGCGCTCGGCCAGCGCAATCGCGGCACTCAGGCCGGTCGCATACTTATACACATAAAATGCGCGGTAGAAATGCGGGATGCGCAGACACTCCAAGCTCAATTCATCATCGATGACGAACGCGGGGCCGAAATAGGCGTCGAGCAGCTTGCGATACTCACCTCGAAACGCATCGAGCGTCAGCGGGACATTGCTTTCCGCCAGGCAGTGCATCACGTGTTCAAATTCCGCAAACATCGTTTGCCGCACGATGGTTTTGCGCAGGTCATCAATTTCGCGATTAATGTAGTAGGCTCGCTCGCGATCGTTGCTCGCACGGGATGTGAGATAATCGCTGAGCAGTTGTTCGTTGAACGTGCTGGCGACCTCCGCGACGAAAATCGTGTAATTCGAGTAGTGATAGGGTTGCACCTTGCTCAGGTGAGTGTGCATGCTGTGCCCGGCTTCGTGTGCAAGTGTAAAGACATGATCGAGCACATCGGCCTGATAGTTCATCAGGATGTGCGGATCGCTGTCGTAGCAGCCACTGGAGAACGCCCCGCTGTGTTTGCCTTTGTTTTCGTAGCGGTCGCACCATCGTCCGCGTAAACCCTGGGCCAGAGTCTCACCATATTCCGGGCCCAGTGGCTTGAGTGCTTCGATCACGAGTTCGACGCCATCGTCCCAGTGCGTCGTCCGCCGCAGGTCGTTCAGAATCGGTGTGTAGATGTCATACATATGGATGGCATCGAGCTTCATGGCCCGCCGACGAACCTCATAGTATTTGTGCACCGCTGGCAGATGAGCACGCACAGCGGAGATGAGATTGTCGTAGACGCTCTCCGGGACCTTGTCGGGAAAGAGTGCTGCCGTGCGGGCGGAACTGTAGTTGCGGGCCTTGGTATAGTAGACATCCTGCTTGATGCTGCCGCCGAGCGTCGCGGTCAGAGTGTTGGCATGATCCTGAAACTCGGCATAGTACTGATGAAAGGCCGTCTTGCGGACGTCGCGGTCTGGATGCTCCAGACAGAGCATAAACGAACCATGACTGAGTTCCAGAGTTTCGCCGTCAACGGTGAGCGTGCCGAACTTGAGATCGGCGTCGGTGAGTTGATCGAAGACGAGCCGCGGTGTCTGGCTCATCTCCGTCTGCAGGGCTATCAGTCGCTCCTCGTTGGTGCTCAGCGTATGAGGTTTGTAGCGGATGATGCGTTCGAGTGCGAGCTTGTAATCCGCCAGCGCGGATGACTGCAAATAGCCCTTCAATGTTTCATCCGGGAGAGCCAGCAATTCGGGCCGAAGGAAGCTGGCCGCCTCGGCCGCCTGACTGGCGATACCCATATAGCGGGCTTTCAGACCCTGATACGCTGATTCGGCCACATCCTCGGTGTGCTTGAGAAATGCATAAGTGCCGAGTCGGTCGCCGAGTCGGTCGACGGCGGTGTCGAATTTCAGGACCTCGAGCAATCGCTCGGGGGACTGACCGAGCGTGCCGCGGAACTGAGCGTAGCCGGGCACCATCGCCGTCCACTCGGCGAAGCTCGCCTCCCACAGGGTATCGTCGGCGAAAAGTCGTGACAGGTCCCAGGTGTCGGCGACAGCGACTTCTTTCCGCAGGGGCAGGGTCTTCGCACTCATTTGGCGTCCTCACGATGTTGAATGATTGTCTGAGTACTGGCATCCACGCTTCGCCACGCAAGCAGCATGATGATGGTGCTGCAGAGCATGGCAAACCAGAGCACGCCGCTGACGCTGAGGTAGATGGCGTGCAGGCGGTAGAAGGCCTGGGTGTCATTCACGATATGCAGGTCGGCATCGAGAAGGGCGTCCATACGTGGGTGGAGGATCACGAGAGCAATTTGCATGAGCACCGCGAGGAACCAGACGACCTGTCGCAGGATTCTGAGTGTACTGGTCCGCCGGATGTCGAAGATAGCGGCTACGAGGCAGGCACCGCCGAAGCCGTTGAGCCAGACGGTAACGCGTCGTGTGATGAAGCCCTGGGTGGTTTCCGAGCCGAGCACATCGCCGCCAATTGGGACGACAATGAGAGCGTAGAATAGGAACCCGCCCTGCCAGAGCATGAGTAGCTGCAGGAGCACGAACCGCCGCGGGATCGCGTAGCGATCAGCGGACACGTCGCTGCCAGCTTTCAGGGTCGCGCGAGGTGTGATGCACGGCGATCACATCGATGCACGTTTCGAACACAATGTAGTAGATCGCATATGGAAAATCCTTCAGCCCGGCTTCACGGACGCCATCCTGGATCTCCGGATAGCGAAGCGGATTCTCAGCGATTTCCTCGCGAATGATCCTGACGGCACGAGCGAAGCGAACACCACGATTCGGCCGCTGCGTCTCGTATACAGCAACTGCATCAGCGAGTTCGTTTTCAGCCAGATGTCGGAAGCGTACTTTCATTGACCGTACTTCGCTTCCAGCTTCGCAAAAACCTCATCGGCATCGGTCCAGTTGTCGGGATTGTCCTTCATGTCCTGCAACCGTTCACGGATCAACTCACGGCGGACGTCTTCCGCCGGCGGCATCGGCTTTGCATCTGCAATTTTTATGATCGCATCCGCGAGGTCGTACAACTCGTGGCGGTTCAAATGCTCAATTCTCTCGATTCCGAGTTTCTGCAGCAACGTCGACATGGACCAGCCTCCGGTAACGCTTGTGAGATTGTACTCGATTTCGGCAAGGTGGTTGACCCCCTCCGGCTCGGTGATTACACTAGAACCGTTGATTCCTGCCTGACTCCCGTTCCTCGGGTTTGCCTTTCCCGGAGCCACAGACCATGCTGCACAGGATGCCCTGTCCCGGTTCGCCATTGTCGCGACGGCACTTTCTCCAGGTTGGAGCCGTGGGTGGTCTCGGGCTGACGCTCGGCGACGCTTTCCGCCTCCAGGCCGCGGACCCCGCCCGCAAGGCGAGCGCGGAATCGATCATTCACATCTTCCTGCCCGGCGGCATGGCCCATCAGGAAAGCTGGGATCCCAAGCCGCTGGCTCCCGTCGAGTACCGCGGCGAGATGGCCGCGATCTCCACCAAGCTCGACGGCATGCAGCTCAATGAGTGCCTCAAACAGACCGCACAGGTCGCCGACAAGATCACCGTCGTACGCAGCATGACCCACGGCGAAGCGGCCCACGAGCGTGGCGTGCACAACATGTTCACGGGCTACCGACCCAGCCCCGCGCTGATCTTCCCCAGCTTCGGTGCCGTCGTCAGCCACGAGCTCGGTGTGCGGAACAACCTGCCGCCGTATGTGGCCGTGCCCAGCATCGTCGCCAACGACGCCGGCAGCGGCTATCTCTCCAGTGCCTACGGCCCATTCAGCCTCGGCGCCGACCCCGCCAGCAACGGCTTCCAGGTCAAGGACCTCACACTGCCCGGTGACGTCAGCCCGGACCGCTTCGCAAATCGGCGTCAGATGCTCGACGCCGTCAACGAGCACTTCCAGAAGGCCGAGAAGAGCGACAAGCTCGACGCCATGGACACCTTCTATCAGCGGGCGTACGGCCTGATCAGCAGCGAGAAAGCTCGGTTGGCGTTCGACATCAACAAGGAAGAGGCCAAGCTCCGCGACGAATATGGCCGAAACGCCGCGGGTCAGCGGTTCCTCATGGCTCGGCGGCTCGTCGAAGCTGGCGTGCGGTTTGTCACCTGTCATTTCGGTGGCTGGGACTACCACAACAGCATCAGCCAGAACACAAAGCGGAGCCTGCCGCAGTTCGATCAGGGCTTCGCCGCTCTGATCCGCGACCTCGCAGCGCGGGGCATGCTGGAGAAGACGCTCGTGATGGTATCGAGCGAGTTCGGCCGCACGCCGAAGATCAACGGCACCGCCGGCCGCGATCACTGGCCCAAGGTATTCAGCGTCGTGCTGGCGGGTGGCGGCATCAAAGCCGGCTCGGTCTACGGCCGCTCCGACATGACCGCGGCTGAGCCCGACGAGGACGCGCTGACCGTCGAGGATCTCGCCCACACGGTCTACCACTGCCTCGGCATCGAGCCTGAAAAGAAGCTGATGTCCCCCGGCGACCGGCCCATCGACATCGTCCGCAACGGCAAGACCCGCAAGGAACTGCTGGCGTGAAGTCACCAGTCCGCAGCGCGAGCAAGGCAGTCGGAAGCACGCTCAGCTTGCGCTCCGGTTGGTGAACAAAGGAGGAACCGCCGATGCGTCTCACTTCGCTGATGTGTCTGCTATTCTCGTCGACGCTCTTCGCCGCGTCGCCCAGCGTGGGGCTGATTCTCCCGCGTGGCGGGCAGCGCGGCACGGAGATTGAACTCACATTCCAGGGCGGCAACCTCAGCGACGCTCAGGAAGTGCTCGTCTATTATCCGGGCATCACGGTCCGCTCGATCGCGAGCGTCAAGCCAAACGAAGTCAAAGCCAAAGTCGCCATCGCACCCGACTGCCGGCTCGGGGAGCATGCGTTCCGAGTCCGCACCGCCAGCGGAGTCAGCGATCTGCGCACCTTCTGGGTTGGCGCGCTGCCGGTCCTCGATGAACGCGAACCCAACAGCAGCTTCGAGACCGCCCAGCCCATCTCGAAGAATGTCACTGTCCACGGCATGATTACCAATGAAGACGTCGACTACTTCGTCGTCGAGTGCGTGAAGGGCGAGCGGCTGTCGATCGAGATCGAAGGCATGCGGCTGGGCACGATCTTCTTCGATCCGACGATCGCGATCTGCAATGAAGCGAAGGCGGAGCTTGCCGTCGCCGACGATGCGTTCATCACGGGGCAGGATGGCGGCGCATCGATCGTCGTGCCCGCGGATGGCCGCTATTTCGTGCAGGTCCGCGAGACGGCGTACGGCGGCAACGGTAGCTCCTACTATCGGCTGCACGTCGGCAATTTCCCGCGGCCCACGGCTGTGATCCCCGCAGGTGGTCGGCCCGGCGAGACGGTCGAATTCCGCTTCCTCGGCGACCCGCTCGGCGAGATCAAACAGAAGATCAAACTGCCGACCTCAAACCTCACCATGGTCCGCGTCCACGCTCAGACTGATCAGGGTATCCACGCCGCTGGCATCGAAATCCGCGTGAACGATCTCCCGCCACTGGTGGAATCGGCCAACGCCAGCAGCTTGAAAGCTGCCGCGGCGGTCACCATCCCTTCTGCGTTCCACGGCACGCTCCAGGCACCGGGCGAGATCGACTATGTGCGGTTCAAAGCCACCAAGGGGCAGGTGATTGATTTGACGTGCTATGCCCGCCGCATTGGCTCGGCACTCGACCCCGTGATGAATCTCGATCTGCTCGACAAGGACGGCAACCCCGCGCGGGGGATTCAGGGCAACGACGACAGCGGTGGCTCGTCCGACGCTGCCATGCGGGTGACCATCCCCGAAGATGGTGACTATGCACTGCGCGTCTACGACCACCTTCGCGGCGGCGGGCCGAACTTCTTCTATCGAATTGAGCTCCGTCCGCCGGAGTCCACCGCTGTACTGCGCGTGCCGCATGTGGACTCGAACAATCGCCGCAATCAGGACCGCCAGACGTGGAGCGTGCCGAAAGGCGGCCGCATCGCGGTGCCCATGTTGGTGCGGCGCGACGGGTGGAACGGCCCAGCCACGCTCGCGCTCGATGATCTGCCGCCCGGCGTGACGGCGACAATCGATGCAATCGACTTCGGCACGCCCACGGTGCCGGTCATCCTCGAAGCGAAGGCGGATGCCGCAATGGCAGCGAAGCTGATGCGGCCGCGGCTTGTGCCGAAGGAGGGACCCGCCGTGCCCAGCCCGCCCGATGTAGTGGATGTGGAACTCTCCGCAGGCCGCAACAATACGACCTATCACAAACTGCCGACTGATCGGATCGCCGTCGCGGTGGCGGAAGCGGTTCCGTTCCGCATTGAAGTCATCGAGCCCAAGGTGCCGTTGGTTCAGGGCGGTTCGATGCAGTTGCGGATCGTGGCCACGCGTGACCCGAGCTTCAAAGGACCAATCACAGTGCAACCCGTCATTGGGTTGCCGGGCGTGGGCATCAATGGAGCGACGACGATCCCCGAAAACGCGACGGAGTGTCTCGTGCCGATCAGTGCCGCGGGGAACGCCGCACCTCGGAAATGGCGACAGGCGTTCTCCGCCACGGCGAACGCCGGCGCAGGGAACCTGCACACCGGCTCTCAACTCTTCACGCTCGAAGTCGCGCCGCCGTTCGTGACGCTCGCTCAGCAGCGAACCGCGGTCGAGCAGGGTGCCAACACGGTTGTGGTCTGCAAGGTGACGACGGCGACGCCCTTCACCGGCAAGGCCAAGGCGACGCTCGTCGGCCTGCCCCCGAAGGTGACAGCCGAGCCGATTGAATTCGACAGCGGCACCGCGGAGATCGCGTTTCAGGTGAAGACCGATGCGACCAGCCCGCGGGGCAAGCACAAGCCCTTCGTGCAGCTTGAGATTGTGAAGGACGGCGAAATCATCCCGCACAACCTCGGCGGCGGTGAACTGCGAATTGACGCGCCGCGAGTCAAGAAGACAGCGGCAGCCGCACCGAAGCCGACGACCGCAGCCCCGAAGCCTCTCAGCCGCCTGGAGCAGTTGCGGCAGGAGCAGGAGGAGCGTGAGAAAGCCGCCGCGAAGCCACCGGAACCGAAGAAGCCATAGCCAGCTCGACTAAACAGCACGAGGACATCATGAAACTGCCACTGAGCCTGCTCCTGTTGACGGTCGGGATGAGCACCGCCACTGGCGCGGAGCCCACGCTCGCGGTCTATCCGCCGACGATTGCGCTGGAAACCCAACGTGACCGGCAGACGTTCGTCGTGCAGTTCACCGAGCCGAACGGCATCACCCGCGATGTCACCGCAGCGGCCAAAATCGACGTTGATGCCAAACTCGTCAAGCGCGACGGCTACACGCTGACCCCGCTGGCCGACGGCGCGACCACGCTCACGGCCACTCACGCGGGCCTCACCGTGAAGGTGCCTGTCACAGTGACGAAGGTCGCCGAAGATCGGCCCATCTCCTTCAAGCTCGACGTGATGCCGATCTTCCTGCGGGCCGGGTGCAACAGTGGCGGCTGCCACGGTGCCGCCCGCGGCAAGGACGGCTTCCGGCTCTCGCTCTTCGGCTTCGACCCCGACGGTGACTACCAGCGGCTCTGCCGCGAATTCAGCGGACGCCGCATCAACCTCGCATTGCCCCGAGAATCGCTGCTGCTTGAGAAATCGACCGGCAAGGTGCCTCACACCGGTGGCAAGCGCTTTGAGGAGAACGACGAATACTACGCGACCATGCTGCGCTGGCTCGAAGCTGATGTGCCGAGCGATGCACCCACCGTCGCCACGCCCATGAGCTTGGAAGTCTACCCGCCCAGTGCGGTCCTCGACGGCAAAGGTGATACTCAGCGGCTCGTAGTCCGCGCCAAATACAGCGACGGCACCGACCGCGATGTCACCAAGCTTGCACTCTTCATGAGCAACAACGATACGGCGGCGAAGATCGATGGCGACGGCATCGTCACTGCCGGCGAGCGCGGCGAAGCCTTCCTCATGGCACGCTTCCACACCTTCACCATCGGCGTGCCCTTTATCAGCCTGCCCAAGGGGCTCGAGTTCAAGTTCCCGGCGACCGTCGAAAACAACTATGTCGATACACTCGTGAACGCCAAGCTGCAGAAGCTGCGGATCGATCCCTCGCCGCTTTGCAACGATTCGACCTTTGTGCGGCGACTCTATCTCGATGTCTGCGGACGGCTTCCCACACCCGAGGAACTGGCCCGCTTCCTGGTCAGCGCCGTGCCCAACAAGCGCGAACTGCTCATCGATGAACTTCTCCAGAGCAGTGACTTTGCGCAGGTCTGGGTGCTGAAGTGGGCCGACATGCTGCAGATTCGCACGACCAACGACGTCAGCCGCAAGACGGTCCTGCTCTATCATGACTGGCTGCAGGACAAGATCAGCCACAACGTGCCGACCAACGAGTGGGTGAAAGAACTGCTCTCCACCAGCGGCAGCACGTTCAAAGTCCCGGCGACGAACTACTACCAGATCGAACGCGACTTGCTGAAGCTCACGGAGAACGCGGCTCAGTCGTTCCTCGGGATGCGGATCCAGTGTGCCCAATGCCACAACCATCCCTTCGACCGCTGGACGATGGACGACTACTACGGCTTCGCGTCGTTCTTCTCGCAGGTCGGCCGCAAGCGTACGGAGGATCCGCGCGAGCTGGTGATCTTCAACGGCGGCGGGGGCGAGATCAATCATCCGGTGCTCGGCAAGCCGCTGCCGCCGAAGTTTCTCGGCGGCGACGTGCCGAAGCTCGAAGGCCGCGACCGTCGACTGGTGCTCGCCGAGTGGCTGACCGCACCCGACAATCCGTACTTCGCACGGAACCTGGCCAACCTCGTCTGGACGCACTTCCTCGGGCAGGGGATTGTCGATCCGGTCGACGACGTCCGCATCAGCAACCCGCCCAGCAACGATCCGCTGCTCGACGAACTCGGCAAGAAGTTTGTCAGCTACAAGTTCGACTTCCGCAAGCTGGTGCGGGATATCTGCATGTCGGCGGCGTATCAGCGGAGCACGCAGTCGACGCCGGCGAATGCCTCCGACACGCGGAACTTCGCGAAGGCTCAGGTCCGCCGCATCCGTGCCGAGACCCTGCTCGACTGCATCGCTCAAGCCACGGAAGCGCCCAACAAGTTCCCGGGCTTGCCGCTCGGAGCCCGGGCGATGCAGATCGCGGACGGCAATACCAGTACCTACTTCCTCTCCACGTTCGGCCGCCCGATGCGCGAGACGGTCTGCTCCTGCGAGGTGCGGCTCGAGCCGACGCTCAGCCAGAGTCTGCACCTGATGAATGGCGACACGGTCTCGCCGAAGATCCGACAGGGGAAGCTGATTCAGAAATGGCTGGCGGAGAAGAAATCAGCGGAGCAAATCGTAGAAGAGATCTACCTGCGTGCGATGAGCCGGCTACCGAGTGCGAAAGAGACCGCAGCTTTAACCGCACCGGTGAAAGCCGCTGCACCCGGCGATAAAGCCAAGGTGCTGGAAGATGTGTTCTGGAGCGTGCTGAACTCGCGCGAGTTCATGTTCAATCACTGATTTTCATCAGTCCGCAGCGCAAGCAAGGGAATGTCCTGATTGCCTTGCTTGCGCTGAAGACTGGTGACGGTGTTATTCTCCCTCCGGTTTCTTGAGTCGTACGAGCAGGACGGGATTGGACTCGTTCTTGCTGGTGTGCAGGAGAGCCGGGGCCTCGTCCTCGGTGAGGTTGGCGACTCCGGTCTCGAGCACCACGTCGGTGTTTTTCCCGTCCGCGAAGCCGATTGCGGTCCGCTGAGTCTTGACGTCCATGGTGCCTTTCAGCGGTCGCGTGACCCCGGTGGCGTCGTTGTAGTATGTCCCGGCGATGACACCCTGCTTGTCGACCGCCAGTTCGATCATCATCTGGGAATCTTCCACGCCTTCCCCGGTCAATGCGAAGACACCGAGCGGCATCCATTCCTCAGTGTCGGGCACTTCCTTGGGAGCGGCAGTCACCAGGTCCTGAGCCTGCTGGTAGTATTGCTCGGTCGTGCCGACGGGCTGTTCATTCACATAGACAGTGTTGTTGTCGTAGTAGACGTTGCCGCCGTCGCCGTAGGCGTAGTAGACCGGGGTCGCGGGGAACCAAGTGGGTCCGAGGAAAGTGCGATAGCGTGCGGCGTTGAAAGTGCCCCAGGCGTAGCCGGCACCGAACGAGCCCCAACCGCGGTTGTAGTTGTAGCCGTAGCCGGGTCGATAGGCGCCGAAGCCGCGGCTGTAGGCGTTCCAGTAACGACCCCCGGCGTTGTTGCGGACGACGTTGCCGGTGGCGTGCCGGTTGTTCACCCACGCCTGCTTGTTCTGGGCGTAGTTGATGCTGTTCCTGTTGCCGATGTTCACATTGCCGTTCACGTTGACGTTAGGCTTGTTGTTGATGTTCGGCCGATTGTTGATGTTCGGCCGATTGTTGATGTTCGGCCGATTGTTGATGTTGGGCCTGTTCCCGCCGCCGCCGAGGAAATCGTTGAGTTGCCCGCTGGTCGGTGGTTTGATGGGTCGGTTACCGCCCGCGTTTGGGAAGTTTGGTCGATTGCCGCCGCCGATGTCGGGCAGGTTGGGTTTCTTGCCTGGGATTGTGGGGCGGTTGCCACCGGGCAGGCCGGGCTTATTTCCGCCGACGTTTGGAAGATTCGGTTTGTTGCCACCCGGGAGCGTTGGGCGATTCCCGCCGGGATTGGGAAGATTGGGCCGATTGCCGCCGGGGAAACTGGGTTTGTTGCCTCCGGGAACGCTGGGCCGATTGCCGCCGATGTTGCCCGGGAGCGTGCTGGGTCGTTGGAATCCTGAGCCGATGTTCGGTTTGTTGCCGCCGACGTTTCCGGGAAGTGTGCTGGGTCGTTGGATGCCGCCGCCCGGATTGGGTCTGTTACCACCGATGTTTCCGGGCAGCGTAGTAGGTCGCTGGATGCCCCCACCAGGCTTGGGTCGATTCCCGCCACCAATGTTGCCAGGGATCGACGGTCGTGCGCCGCCGACACTAGGCCTTTGGACGTTTGGGCGACTCATGGTCGGTGCGTGACTCATCCCGCCGCCCGGACGCGCTGCAGGTCGTGCTCCGCCAGCGCGGCCTCCACCACCGCCAGGGCGACTACGCTGAGCCAGGGCGTGAGCCGCCGTGATGGCCAGCAGCAGGGCGATCATGCTCGAAAAACGCGTGATATTGCGATGGGACATGATCAGTTCCCCTCTTTCTTCGGTGCTTCGGGTGCGACTTCTTTCGGCTCCTCGGCTTGTGGAGCACGGACAATGGTAAACTCATCGACATCCGAAATGAACTCTCCGCCCAGTTCGCGGCAGACTGATTTCCACGTGCAAGTGTTGTCGTCAACGTAGGTGAGGGTGGAGAGTGCCGAGCCTTTGGTGCCGTCGGGAAGCGTATAGGTCGAACGAAGCGTGTAACGAGTGCCGGTCTGCGTCCAGATCTCCTCGCCGAAGCCGCCGTGCGAGTCGAAGGTCCAGGAGCGGATGGTCCCGAGGGCGGCGTCGTAGCCGATGACCTGCATGCCCGACAGCTTCACGGTTTCGCCGTCGAGCACACGGAACGAGCGGACGAGAAAGGAACGGTTCTTGGTGAAATGGCAGGAGAAATCGACGTTGAAGTTTTCGTCGGCGTCGACCCAATCGCCGACGAGCCAGTCGAGCGTTTCAAGGGGATTCTCCGCCACCGCGGCGGGTTCCTCAGCTTTCGCAGCAGGTTCTTCTACTTTCGGGTCGGATGCAGGAGCTGGAGTGACTGCCGGTGGTTCATCGGCGAGCAGTCGTGGTGCCCGAGATTCACTCGCCAGCCAGCCGCCGAGCCCGCCGACGGCGAGCAGCAGCACGGGATAGACTCGGGATCGCATGATGTCACCTCGATGAAGTGGTGGGCTTCGGCATTTTAGTCGCGATACTTGGCATGGCACTTCAGGCAATAGGATTTCGACTTTTCAAACGCGGCCTGAGCCTCGGCATACTTCATCGCCTTCACTGACGCGGCCAGATCGTGAGCAGTTGTCTCGGCGTCTTGCATGAGCCGCGTGAACTCTTCGCCGCGAGCCACGCCATGGAGGCTCCGCCGGGCTTCACGGTAGTCTTCGGACAGCAGGGTCGCGGCGGTGTCCGCCCCAAGCCACTCCTTGGCTTTCGCCCGCTTCAGTGCGTCGAAGTGCCGATCCACACTGACCATGGCGGTGACCAGATCGGGGACCGTCGCGCGGGACACGAACTCCGAAGGGACCGCAGCCAGTTCTTCCGCAGTTGGCCGCACCAGCGAGTTGGGGAGCTTGTACAGGCCGGTGTATTTCGTATCGGTGCCCGCCTGCTGGAGCCAAGCCCGCGCCATGCCGGGTGTGTAGTCGGGTTCGAGGCAGAGTCGCACCGCAGCCAGTGCTGCCGGGCCGCGGTGCAGGCCGTGGTGGCAGTGAATGTAGACCGGTCCCGGTTGCGTCTGCACTGCTTTCGCCAGTGCGTACGCCGTGGTCGTGGAGATGCCATTGTAGCCCACGGGCAGGTGCACATAGGCCAGCCCCGCTTTCTCTGCGGCTGCAGTGTCCGGTGCGAGGCCGTCGACGCTGATGATGGTGCGGACGCCAAGCTTTTTGAGCTCGGCCATCGCTGCGTCCCCTTCGGGTGCACCGCCACTGTAGAGATTCGGCGTCACGCAGAAGACGTTCTCGATCCCCGGCATCTCAAGCTTCTCCGCCGATGGCGGCGGAGGCGGCAGCGGCGGCTCCGCAGAACAACCGAAGACGAACAATAGCAGCACCGGCCAAACTCGCATATCAATCTCGAGTAGAGAAGAAGTACAATTTACAGTACAGCACCGGGGGCAGGATCCCACAACACGGTTGTGCCAAAGAATTTGGGAACTCACGGCTCAGGTCGACCAAGTGAGCCGTGAGCTTTGAGCTATGAGTCCCCCACAGCACCTCGGGCTTGACCCGATTGCCGAAACAGCTTATGTCTCCAAGCCAAGAACCACAGCATCGGTCGGTCCTGCCCACGGAGACCCTGCGTCTGCTGGATCCGCAGCCCGGCGAAACCTGGGTCGACTGCACAGTGGGCGGCGGTGGTCATGCCCGCATGATCGCGGAGGCCATCGGGGCAAGCGGGCGGCTGATCGGGCTCGAT
>JBGSSZ010000171.1:0-2017 GCA_041736785.1 Limnoglobus sp. | reverse complement strand
TGTCCTCGATTCCCTCGACCGCAGCGTTGTGAGGCTGGATCTTCTCCTGGTCCGTTTTGGCCCAATGCGGTAGCAAGCCCCAGCGGGCGATGACGGCGGCGCGGGTGTCGTCGATCTGCGTGATGATCGGCGCGAGGTTGTACGGCTTCGCGGGCGATCCCGCCTTGGTGGGGCGATAGGGGAAGAGTTCGCGTAGCAGGGGTTCTTCGAAGTGGACGCCGTATTCCCGCTCAGCGTCGAGCAGTTGCATGCGTAGAGAATAATTCGTGCACATGCGGGGATTGTAGCGTATTCCGTATCATTTTCTGGGCTTGTTCATCACGTTCGCCAACGCTTCCATCACTGAGTCTCCGCCGTTGGCTTCATCGGCGTCCCTGAGCCGCCGGCACTCGGCCAACGCTTCTTTCTTGGTGGCGTAGATCGGGCGGCTCAACCCGACGATCCGTTCGAGCTTGCCGGTGATGCAGATGACGAAGGCGGACCACTTCGTCTCGCCTTCGTCCAGGTGGGGGTCAAGGACGTACTTTCTTCGCATCCCCGAATGTTACTTGCACATCGGCTTTTCAGCTACGCTCGATATTCCAGCGGTGCTACCAGAAGGCTGTACGCCCGCCCTGATATTTTTCTGCCTCGACTGGCGGGCGAAGGGTTGTCCGACCGAAATGCAGGTGCACGACTTCATGGACAAGCAGTCGAGTAATGCGATCCCGCACGGCATTGTTCAAATAGTCATTCCAAACCTCGCACCAAACTGCGCGAAATCGACTGCTCAGTCGATGACGCCGTCGCCATTGAAATCGAATGACGAATCCGCCAGCGTCTGACCGAATACAGAGCCGAACATCGCGAAGTCGGTGGTGCCATCGACGGTGCCGTCGCCATTCACATCCCCGAAGAAGCGGTGGAATTCGGGGCTGACGTAGTTCAGGTAGGGGATGCTCAACTGCCAACGGCCGTCGGAGAGCGAGCCGAACTCGATGCCAGCGACGGCGTCAAACGTGAGCGTGATACTGGAGACCAAGCCCGTCATCGGTGCGACGATGATGCCGGCACCGGTTTGCAGGGAGAGCAGCGAGCCGGTGGTGCGCGTGAGTGTGATGACGCCAGGGCCGGTCAGCAGGGCTCCGTTCACCGGCGTGGCGAAATTCAGTTGAATCGACGTCACCCGTGAGCGCTGCGGATCGCCGAGGTTGAGGCTGATGGCGTTTACCGTGGTCGGCGGCAGCGGATTGACGATGAGATTGGCGTTCGCGGCCAGGTTGCTCGCTGGCGGCGTGAGAATAGCCATGTTCGCGAGTGCATCCGTGAGCATCGCACCGCTGGCAAGGACCAGGCCTGTCACTGTGAGGTCCGGGCTCGTTTCACCGGATTGGATGAGGTACGTCGCGGTCGCGGTGATGCCACTGAACGGGGTGATATTCAGGACCGCGCCCGTGTCGAGTGTCACCCTCAAGTTGCCGCCCGCGAGCGTGACAGGCTCACTGAACGTCAGAGTCACATTGACGCTTTGTCCTGTGGTGTAGACACCATTGGTCGAAGTACTTGAAATGCTGGCGACGGTCGGGGCAATGCTATCGTCGCCGAGGCGGAAGAGTTCGGCCCCGACGTCGGTACGGAAGCCATTGAAGTAGAGCCAGTCGCCGTGGACGGCGAGGTTCAGTGGATTCGCGGCTTGGCCGGGGTCGAGTTCGATGCGGGTTGTGCTGGCGGGGGTGCCTTCGGTGCGGTAGAGGTGCTGGCCGCTTTGGAGGTCCGAAGTGAAGTAGAGCACGCTGCCGATGTTCGCGTAGGTGAGCGCGTTGAGGCCGACGCCGCTGCCGTCGTGAATCAGGTCAGCGACGAACGTGGTGCCGGCGTTGGTGCCGTCGGAGGTCCAGAGGGCGATGCCGTGCTCGGGGTCGTTGGCGGCGAAGTAGAGCTGGCCGCCGGCGTTGTAGAGGTATTGCACGGTGGAGCCGCCGGGGCCGGGGACGATGTCGCGGTCCATGTGGGTGCCGCTGCTGGTGCCGTCGGTGCT